>DATIVP010000230.1:0-4355 GCA_035465755.1 Acidimicrobiales bacterium
GTGGGAGAAGGAGCCCGCGGGTCCCAAGAAGCCCACTCGCGTCGTTGTCATGTCGAGAGACTACCTGCGGCGTTCGGCCCGCCCGGTGGGCCCTTGCGCCAGTGCCTAGGCTGGCGAGGGACAAATTTGAAAGGTCGGCGCAATGGGGCACCAGATGTTCGAGTACAACGCGCAGGTCACCGAGATGATCTTCGAGTACTGCCGCGAGCGCCTGGCGATGGACCCGGTGCCCCTCGACTACGGCAGCCTGACCCCCGAGCCACTGGCGAGCCTCGACGGGCTGATCACCGCGCAGGGCCGCAACCCCGAGGAGGTCCTGTCCTTCTTCTCCAACGAGCTCGCGCACGCCGTCATCTCGATCGACGCGCCGAACTTCCTCGCCTTCATCCCCAACGCGCCGACCAAGAACGCGCTGCTCTTTGACATGGTGGTCGCCTGCTCCGGGCTCAACGGCACCAGCTGGCTCGAGTCGGCCGGCGTGGTGGTGGCCGAGAACCAGGCGCTGGGCTTCCTCGCCGACCTCGCCGGGATGCCGACGGGCTCGGGCGGCGCCTTCGTCTCGGGGGGATCGACCGGGAACCTGTCGGGCCTCACCGTGGGCCGCGACGTGGGGCGGGCTCGCCACCCCGAGATCCCGGCGCACACCCTGCGCTACGCGGTCTCGGCCGACGCTCACTCGAGCGTGGGCAAGGCCCTGCACGTCCTGGGCATTGAGGCGCTCGTCGTCGAGGCCGACGACCACCGCTTCACGGTGGAGGGACTGCGGGCCGCGCTCGCGGCCGACCCCCACCCCGAGAGCGTGATCGGTGTGGTGGCGACGGCGGGCACCACCAACGCGGGCATCGTCGACGACCTCGAGGGGCTCGGAAGCTACGCGCGCGAGAACGCGATGTGGTTCCACGTCGACGGCGCCTACGGCGGCGCCTCGCTCTTCTCGCCCACGCACCGCCACCTGCTCGCGGGAATCCGCCACGCCGATAGCTTCGTGGTCGACCCGCACAAGTGGCTCTTCGCCCCGCTCGACTGCGCGGCGCTGATCTATCGCCAGCCCCACGTCGCGCGCCGCTTCCTCGCCCAGCAGGCCGGCTACCTCGACATCCTGCACGGCAACGACGACGAGGACTACGAGTGGAACCCCTCGGACTTCGCGATCCATCTCTCACGGCGCGCGCGGGGCCTGCCGTTCTGGTATTCCCTGGTCACCAACGGCACCCGCGCCTACGAGACCGCGGTCCAGGCCGCGATCGACCTCGCGCAGCGCTCGAGCGAGATCATCGACGAGCTCGACCACGTCGAGATGGTGCGCCCGGCGAGCCTGTCGGTCGTGCTCTTTCGCCGTCCCGGCTGGAGCGAGGAGGACTACGTCAACTGGAGCCACCAGCTCCTGCGCGACCAGGTCGCCTTCGTCACGCCCACCAAATGGGAGGGTGAGACGATCGCCCGCTTCGCCTTCTTGCACCCCGACACCGACGAGGCGCTGGTGCGCCGGGTGCTCGAGACGATGCGCTAGGCGAGCAGCGGCGAGGCGGGCGAACGCCCGCCAAAGCGGCGCCACGCGACGCCCCCGAGGGCTTCGAGCACGACGCGGTTGCCCAGGTACGCGGTGATCTCCGCGTGGTCATAGGGCGGCGAGACCTCCACGACGTCGAGTCCCGCCAGGTTCGACTCCATCGCGATGCGCCGCACCGCGTCGAGCAGCTGGCGACTGGAGAGCCCCCCCGGCTCGGGCGTGCCCGTGCCCGGTGCCGCGCCGGGGTCGACCACGTCGACGTCGACCGAGAGGAACACCGCGTCGCAGGCGTCCGCGGCCAGGCTCAGCGCGTCGTCGAGTACCGCGTCGAGGCCGCGAGCGACGATCTCGGCCATCTCGAAGGAGCGCATCTTCTGCTCGGCCATCCAGGCCAGGGTCTCAGGCTCGGGCCAGTAACCGCGCAGGCCGATCTGGATGAAGCGGTCTCCCCGGCACGCCCCGGACTCGATGAGCCGGCGCATCGGCGTGCCGTGGCCGTAGAGCGAGCCCATCTGGGTGTCGCCGGTGTCGGCGTGGGCGTCGAAGTGGATCACCGCGACTCGCCCCCAGCCCACGTGGCGGGCCACCCCGGTCACGTCGGGCAGGGCGATCGTGTGGTCCCCACCCAGGATGACGGGTAGTACGCCGGCGCTCGCCACCGTGGTGACTCGCTCTTCGAGCGCGGCGAGGGAGCGCTCGGTCTCGCCCGAGGGCATCTCCACGTCGCCCAGGTCCACCACGCCGAGCGCGACCAGCGGGTCGACGCCGAGCGCCAGGCTCGGGCGCATGCCGTCGTGGGGCAGGTAGTCGGTGGTGCGCAGCGCCTGGGGACCGAACCGCGTGCCCGGGCGGTGCGAGGTCCCCCCGTCGAAGGGCGCGCCGATGATCGCCGCGCCCGCGCCGGTCCAGCTGTCGCGCTCCTCGGGGTCCGCGGCGGGCACGCCGAGGAAGGTGGCGTCGGGCCCGTAGAGGTTGCCGATGCGCGTCACGGCATCTCGGCCAGGGCGAGGATGGCCTCGGCCAGCGCGTCGGGGTGCGAGACGACGAGGGACACGTGTCCCTCGTCCGCCAGGTGAACCGGGTTGGCGTCGGGGATCGTTCGCGCGAGCCACGCGCCGTGCGTGGGCGGCACCATCAGGTCGCGGTCGCCGTACCAGACCTCGACCGGCACCCCGATGGCGGCCGGGTCGAAGCCCCATGGCGCGAAGAAGGCCCGGTCGTCGTCGATGAAGCCCTCCGCCGAGACGACGAAGGCGTCGCGGCACTCGCGCGCGAGCCACTCGCGCTCGTGCGCGCTCTCGAGCACCTTGGCGTCCGGGGGGCTCAGCAGCCCGCCGAAGAGGGCCACGATGTTCTCGGCGCTCGCGCTCGCGAACTCGGCCGCGGTCGCCTCCATGTGCTCGAGGTAGGCCGCGCCGCCCTCGCGCGCGAGGGCGAACTCCTCGAGGTTCTCCGGGCCCATCCCCTCGGTCCAGTCGAAGTCGGCGTCGATCGGGGCCACGCCAGCGAGGCTGATCGCCCCGACGCACGCGGCGTCGAGCGCCGCGCAGGCCAGCGCGTGGGGACCGCCGCCGGACCAGCCGACGGCCACGTAGTGCTCGATGCCGAAGTGCGCGCGCAGCGTCGCGACGTCCTCGACGACGCTGGCCACGTCGCGCCCGGGACGCGGGTCGGAGTGCCCGTAACCCGCGCGCGAACTCGTCACGAGGAAGAGTCCGTGGTTCTCGGCCATTGACTCGAGGGAGAGAGCGAGCGACGCGGCGCCCGGCGATCCGTGGTGAAAGACGACGGCCACGCCGTCGTCGGCGCCCACGCGCGCGACTTCGAGGGCGCGCCCGTCAGGGGTTCGGATGATCTCTTCGAAGTAGGCCATGCTCGCTCACCCTACGCCAGGGGTGACCGACATCGGTCCGCCGCTGTACTGCAACTCGACCCAGGTCTGACCCGGGGTGAGCAGGAGGGGCTTGCCGTTGGCCAGCGTGTAGGTGATGACGGCGTTCTTCGCCGTGCGCGACCAGGTGCCGCGCACCTCGCGGCCCCCGATGAAGGCCCACACCGGGCCCGAGCCCTGCAAGTTCGCGTAGGAGGTGAACGTGCCCACGCCGTTGACGTAGTTGACGAACATCACGAGCACGTTCTTGGGCGAGACCTGCACGCCGGCGCCGGTGACGATCTTCTGGCCGAAGAGGCTGCGGTCCCAGGACGCGGTGGCCGCATTCCAGGTCCAGGTGACGGGGTAGATGCTGGGAAAGCCCACCGTGAAGTGCGCGATGCTCGGACCTAGCGCCGACTGGTTCGAGGCGCGGTACTGAAAGAGCGTCGGCGGCGGCGTGGGCGTGCCCTTGAAGGCGAACAGTCTCGCCGCGTTCGCGTAGAGGTTGTGCGGGGCCTGGCGCTGTGGATCGCGGTACATCGCCGCACCCGCGCTCGACTCGTCGACCAGCTTGACCGGCGCCTGGGAGATCGCGGCGACGGCGTAGGGCGCGCCGCCCGAGTAGGCGAAGATGCCCCCCAGGGGGAAGACGATCTGCTGGTCGGTGGGGCGCACCGAGCGCACCGGGCCGACCTTGGCGGGAGCGTGGGAGTTGAAGACCGCGGCCAGGCGCGTGATGCCGCCGTTGACGATCTCCTCGTAGACGACGTCGGCCTGGTCGATGCCCCACTGGGGCAGCGCCTCGGGCGTGTTCTCGACCTTGACGGTCAGCGCCGGCCGCGTCGCGGCCTGGCGCGTCGGATCGGGCAGGCCCGTGAGCGGCGCGATCGGGTAGGTCGGCGCGCTCGTCGTCGACGTGGTCGAAGAAGGCGCGCCGGGAGAAGGGCTCTTGTGCAGGCTCTTGGCCACGAG
>DATIVP010000231.1:0-1949 GCA_035465755.1 Acidimicrobiales bacterium
TCTTCTTCGGCGTCCTCGAGTTCCCAGGGCGAGGCCTTGAAGTACTCACGCGGTCGCCGCGCCATGACCTTGATGTCGCTCGCTCCCACGCGGCGAGAGGTGCGACAGCAGTCCATCGCCGTGTTGCCCACGCCGATGATCAGCACGCGCTGGCCGATCTCTGCGACGTGGCCGAAGCTGACCGATTCCAGCCAGTCGATGCCGATGTGCACGTGCTCGGGGTCGTCGTAGCGTCCGGGCAGGTCGAGCTCCTTGCCCCGTGGCGCGCCGACGCCGACGAACACGGCGTCGAAGCCCTCGTCGAGGAGGTCTTTCATGGACGTGACCGGCGAGTTGTAGCGGATGTCGACGCCCATGTCCAAGATGACGCCGGTCTCCTCGTCGAGGACCCGGTCCGGCAGGCGGAACTCGGGGATGTTGGTGCGCATCAGACCGCCCGGGCGGTCGAACTTCTCGAACATGACGACCTCATATCCCAGGGGCATCAGGTCGTTGGCGACGGTGAGTGACGAGGGCCCGGCGCCTATGCAGGCCACGCGCTTGCCGTTCTTCTCACTGGGCGCCGTCGGCAGTCGGTCGGCAATGTCGCCCTTTAGATCCGACGTGACGCGCTTTAAGCGGCAGATCGCCACCGGGCTGCCGTCGACGCGTCCGCGCCGGCACGCCGGCTCACAGGGTCGGTCGCAGGTTCGTCCCAGGACGCCGGGAAAGACGTTGGACTGGCGATTGAGCAGGTAGGCGTCGTCGAAGCGGCCCTGGGCGATGAGTCGGATGTAGCCGGGAACGTCGGTGTGGGCCGGACAGGCCCACTGGCAGTCGACCACACGGTGGTAGTACTCGGGCTCGCCCGTGTTGGTCGGTTCCACGCAGCATCCTCCTTGAGAGCACACGACCGCGGCGTCGCGACGCCACGCTCACGAACTAGTCGTACTGTACTCCTCGACTTTGAGGACCAAATGCCCACCAACGGGGCCATTGGTCACGCGCGGCGTCGAGCGAAGGGTTGCGAGACGTTCTCGTAGACTTGGACAAAGCGACGAAGGGATACCGGTGCGACGCACGCGAATCGTGGCCACCATTGGTCCGGCCTCCGAGAGTGACGAGGTCATCAAGGATCTGATCGAGGCCGGCGTCGACGTATTTCGACTGTCCTTCGCCCACGGCGACATCCCCTCGGGCGTCGAGCGGCTGCGCCGCGTGCGCGCGCTGGCGCCCGACGTGGCCATCATGGTCGACATTCCCGGTCCCAAGATCCGTGCCGGCTCCTTCGGCGCCCAGGCCGTCGAGCTCGCCGCCGGCAGCCGCGTGGAGCTGGTCGAGGGATTCGGCGAGATCTCCACGGCCGAGCGCATCGTCGTCGAACGCGAGGACGTGCTGGCGCTGCTGCGAACAGGTGACAAGGTCCACATCGGCGACGGCGGCGTCTCGCTCGAAGTCGTCTCCTCGGGCAGCAGCGTTCGCGCGCTGGTCGCCGCCGGCGGCATGGTCACCGGCAAGCCCGGGCTCTCCCTGCCGTCGTCGCTGCTCAACGACCGCCTGCCGACGGCCGACGACCGCGCGCGCCTCGAGGCGCTGCGCGAGGAGGAGTTCGAGATCCTCGCCGTGTCCTTCGTGCGCTCGGCCTTCGACATCGTCTCCACGCGCAGCGTGCTCTCGCGCGACGACGTCTTGATCATGGCCAAGATCGAGACCAGCGAGGGCGTGACGAACCTCGACGAGATCATCGCGGTCTCGGACGCGATCATGGTGGCGCGCGGTGACTTGGGCGTGCGCATGCCGATCGAAGAGGTCCCGCACCTACAGAAGAACATCGTGCGCCACGGCATCCGCTACGCGCGCCCCGTCGTTGTGGCGACCCAGATGCTCGAGTCCATGACGCACGCCCAGGTGCCCACGCGCGCCGAGGTGACCGACGTCGCCAACGCCGTCTTGGACGGGGCGAGCGCTGT
>DATIVP010000232.1:0-3118 GCA_035465755.1 Acidimicrobiales bacterium
GAGGCGCCGCTGCGCATCGACGCTGCGCGAGCGGGCCGCCCCCACCTGGGCTTTGGCCGCGGCGTGCACCACTGCATCGGCGCTCCGCTCGCGCGCACCGAGATGCGCGTCGCTCTCTCGACGTTGGTGCGCGACTTCCCCGACCTGCGCCTGGCGCGCGACTTTGCGGTCGAGTATCGCCCGCACTTCTTCCTGCGCGGGATCGAGCGCCTCGACGTGACCTCGATCACCTTCGTCACCAGATAGGCGCGTCTCGGCGCGGCCCGATACGATGCCCCCGAGGCGAGGGGAGAGCGATGAGAGCCTTCCAGGACTACTACCCCGATCACCTGGCCCACTGCTACGGCTGCGGGCGTCTCAACGAGCACGGCTACCACGTGGCCACCGTCTGGGACGGCGAGGAGAGCCTCACGCGCTTCACCCCGCGCGAATACCACACCGCGGTCGCCGGCTACGTCTACGGAGGACTGCTGGCGTCACTCATCGACTGCCACTCGACGGGCACCGCGGCGGCCGCCATGTACCGCGCCGAGGGCCGCGAGATGGACATGGACACCCCGCCGGCCTACCGCTTCGTCACGGCCTCGCTCCTCGTCACCTTCGCCAAGCCCACGCCGCTCGGTCCCGAGCTCGAGATACGCGGCCGCGTGGCCGAGATCGCCGGGCGCAAGGTGCGCGTGACCTCGGATCTCATCGTTGGCGGTCTGGTCACGGTGACCGGCGACGTGCTCTGCGTGCAGATGCCCGAGAACCTGGCGGGCGACTCCGCGCCGCGTTGAAATCATTTCGCCCGCGAATGGCCGTTGGTCACGGCGCCCCGACGTCACGGTGGCGCGTTTCGGGCTAAAGATGGAGGGGTTAAAACCGCCCGGGAGACGCCGGCGGCGACGAAGGGAACAGCCATGGCATTCACCGCGATCAATCCGGCCACCGAAGAGGTCATCGCCGAGTATCCGGCGCACACCCCCGAGCAGATCGAAGCCGCCGTCGCCACCGCCGTGACGACCTTCGCCAGCTGGAAGATGACCCCGTTCAAGGACCGCGGCGAGCTGATGACGCGCGCGGCCCAGCTGCTCGAGGACGAGCTCGACGCCGCGGCGGCGCTGCTCACCTCGGAGATGGGCAAGACCTTCGCCCAGGCCAAGGGCGAGGTGATGAAGTGCGCCAAGACGATGCGCTACTACGCCGACCACGCCGAGGAGCTCCTCGGCGAGGAGATCATCTCCTCACCGGCCTCGCGCAGCGGGATTCGCTACGAGCCCCTGGGCACGGTGCTCGCCGTGATGCCCTGGAACTTCGCGCTCTGGCAGGCGGTGCGCTTCGCGGCGCCGGCCATGATGGCGGGCAACGTCGGCATCTTGAAGCACGCGCACAACGTTCCCGGTTCCGCGCTGTACCTGGAGAGCCTCTTCCTGCGCGCGGGCTTTCCCACGGGCGTCTTCGCGAACCTGTTCCTCGGCCACCAGGCCCTCGCGGACCTGATCGCCGACGACCGCATCGCCGCGGTGACGCTCACCGGCTCCGAGGTCGCCGGCCAGAAGGTCGGCGCCCAGGCCGGCGCCAACCTGAAGAAGTGCGTGCTCGAGCTCGGCGGCTCTGACGCCTTCATCATCGCGAGCTCGGCCGACATGGACACGACCGTCCCGATGGCGGTCACCGCGCGCATCCAGAACAACGGCCAGAGCTGCATCGCGGCCAAGCGCTTCATCGTGGTGAAGGAGCGCTCCGAGGAGTTCATCGAGCGCTTCACCGCCGCGATGAGCGAGGTGAAGGTCGGCGACCCGATGGACCCGCAGACCAACATGGGTCCCCTCGTCAACGCCGAGCAGCGCGAGCTGCTCCACGCCCAGGTGCTCGACTCCGTCGCCAAGGGCGCGGTGGTGCGCTGTGGCGGCACGATGATCGAGGGCAAGGGCTACTACTACCCGGCGACCGTTCTCACCAACGTGCCGCGCGACTCGCGAGCGGGCTGCGAGGAGCTCTTCGGGCCCGTCGCCGTCGTCGAGGTCGTCGAGGACCTGGACGAGGCCATCGCCCTCGCCAACTCCACCCCGTGGGGACTGGGCGGCTCGGTCTGGGCGACGGACCCGGTCGAGATCGAGCGCGCGATCAACGGCGTGGAGTCCGGAATGGTCTTCGCCAACGCGATCGTCGCCTCGACGCCCGAGCTGCCCTTCGGCGGCATCAAGAAGTCGGGCTACGGCCGTGAGCTCTCGGCGCTGGGGATCCGCGAGTTCACCAACGCCAAGACCTTCTACGTCGCCTAACAACGTCGCGCCAACTCGCGAACCCCTCGGCGCGTCGCCCGAGATGGTCGAAATTCTGGCTATTGGGTACTGTGACGGGCGAGGGACTCCCTGAATAGGTATAATTAGGTCTATTACTACCTCTCAGGGGACATAAAGAGTGGAAATCCAACCATCGAGCACCGTCGAGGAGTGGGAGGAGAGTTTCGGGCGCGCGGTGCGACGCCTGCGCCTCGCGCGCCGGCTCACCCAGGCCGAACTCGCCCAACGGGCCAACGTCTCCTTGAGCGCCGTCAAGAACCTCGAGCGAGGGGGTGGCTCGAGCCTGGCGAGCGTGGTGCGCGTCGCGCGCGCCCTGGGGCGAGCCGAGTGGCTCGACGCCTTCGCCCCCGCGGAGCCTGACTTCAGCCCCATGGCGATGCTGCACGCAAGAGCGAGCGCGTCGCGAGCGCGCCGCGTGCGCCGCGGCGAGCGAACGTGACCTACACGCCCGCGACCGTCTTGGAGGTCGCCGCCTGGGGACGTCGCGTGGGTGCCGTCGCGCTCGATCCCGCGAGCGGGTACTACGCCTTCGAGTACGACGGGGCCTGGTTGGCGAGCGGCGCCGAGCTGGCCCCGTTGCACATGCCCCGTCGCGCGGGCGTCTACGAGTTCCCCGAGCTCTCGCGCACCACGTACTACGGCCTGCCGGCGATGCTCGCCGACGCCCTGCCCGACCGCTTCGGCAGCGCCCTCGTGACCGCCTGGATGGGCGACCAGGGCATCGGCGCGGCCCAGATCACCGCGCTCGACCGCCTCGCCTACGCGGGGGGCCGGGCCATGGGGGCGCTCACCTTCGCGCCACCGGCCGGGCCCGAGAGCGGCGAGCCGAG
>DATIVP010000233.1:0-13648 GCA_035465755.1 Acidimicrobiales bacterium
CCTCGGTCTCTTGCACATGGAGATCGTGCGCGAGCGCCTCGAGCGCGAGTTCGACCTCGACCTCATCGCCACGGCGCCCTCGGTGGCCTATCGCGCCTATCTCACCGACGGCACCCAGGTCAACATCGACAATCCGACCGAGCTGCCCGATTCGAGCCGGTTGGATCACATCGACGAGCCGATGCTCGAGATCTCGATCCTGACCACGAGCGAGTATCTGGGCACGGTGATGGACCTGTGCCAGTCGCGACGCGCGGAGATGATCAAGATGGACTACCTCTCCGCCGAGCGGGTCGAGCTGCGCTACAGCATCCCCCTCGCCGAGGTCGTGATCGACTTCTTCGACGCGTTGAAGAGTCGCACCAAGGGCTACGCGAGCCTCGACTACGAGCCCCACGGCTACGTCACCTCGAACCTCGTGCGCGTGGACTTGTTGATCAACCACGAGCCGGTCGACGCCTTCTCGACGATCGTGCACCGAACGAACGCCGAGTACTACGGGCGCAAGATGGCCGAGCGGCTCCGCGAGCTGATCCCGCGCCAGATGTTCGACGTGCCGATCCAGGCCGCGATCGGCGGTCGGGTGATCGCCCGCGAGACGGTCAAGGCCCGGCGAAAGGACGTCCTCGCCAAGTGCTACGGCGGCGACATCACCCGCAAGCGCAAGCTCTTGGAGAAGCAGAAGGAGGGCAAGAAGCGCATGAAGAACTTGGGCCGCGTGGAAGTCCCCCAGGAGGCCTTCGTGGCGGCACTCAAGCTCGAGGATTGACCGCCGGAGACGCCGGGCGGCGTCGACCACGTTCGTGTTAGCACTCGGTAGAATCGAGTGCTAACAAGGAGGCACATGGCTCGTCGCGTCGCGAAACCCCGGGCGTCAGCGGACCTCGACGCGCGCAAGGCGACGATCCTCGAGGCCGTCGTGACCGAGCACATCGACACGGCCCAGCCGGTGGGCTCGTCCTCGGTCGCCTCCAACGCCGACCTCACTGTCTCGCCGGCCACCGTGCGCTCGGAGATGGTGGCCCTCGAGCGCGAGGGTTACCTTGCCCAGCCCCACACCTCCGCCGGGCGAGTGCCGACCGACAAGGGATACCGCTACTTCGTCGACCACCTCGGTGACGCGACGGTCGGCTCGGCCCAACAGCGACAGGTCGCCGAGTTCTTCGCCCACGTGCGCGGCGAGGTCGAAGACGTCCTCGAACAGACCTCGACCCTGCTCAGCGAGATGACGAGCTACACCTCGGTCGTCGTGGGCGCGGGTCACGGGCACGCGACGATTCTCTCGTCCCAGCTGGTCAGCCTGGACGCCAACCACCAATTGCTCGTCACCGTCTTCTCCGACGGCGCGGTCACCAAGCACAGCGTCTTCACCCCCTACGCCGTCACCCCCAGCGACGTGGCCGAGGCGGCGCGCCAGATCAACGCGCTGCTGTTGGGCACCTCGCTCGAGCACCGCGTCCAGGTGCCCTCGCGCTCGGACCAGGTCGCGAGCCTGGTGCGCGACGCGGTGTCCACCCTGCACGCCGAGGCGCCGACGGTCGAGGGCGAGCAGGTCTTCATCGGTGGATCCTCGCGCGTGGCCGAGGCCTTCAACGGCGTCGAGACGGTGCGCAAGGTGCTCGCCATCCTCGAACAGGAATTGCTCGTCGTCTCCCTGGTCCAAGACGTGCTCGAGTCGGGCTCGTCGGTCGCCATTGGCAGCGAGCACGGCTATGAGTCGCTTGCCTCGTGCGCCCTGATTGTCGCGCCGGTCACCATCGACGGTCAGCGCGCGGGCGCGGTGGGCCTGCTTGGTCCCACGCGCATGAAGTATCGCGAAGCCCTTGCGGCCGCCCAGCTGGTTTCAGAGCAGTTGTCGCGCCACTTCGTCGGAGAGGACGAACGTGTCCAGTGATCTCTACGAGGTCCTCGGCGTCGCCCACGATGCCTCGGCCGATGACATCAAGCGGGCCTATCGTCAGCTCGCGCGCCAGTACCACCCCGACGCGAACCCCGACCCCGAGGCCGAGGCGCGCTTCAAGGAGGTCTCCCAGGCCTACGAGATCCTCTCGGATCCGGAGCGTCGCGCGAACTACGACCGATTTGGCTCGGCCGACGCCCAGAGCCCATTCGGGGCCGGCTCGGTCCAGGACATCTTCGACATGTTCTTCGGCGGCGCCCAGCGCGGCGGGCGCCGCGGACCCCAACCCGGTCCCGACGCGGAGATCTCCCTCGAGATCACGCTCGAGGAGGCGGCCTTTGGCGCCACGCGCGAGGTGACGGTGAACCTGCCCCAGCGATGTGGCACGTGCGCCGGCTCGGGTGCGGCGACGGGTACCTCGGCGGTCACCTGTGAGGAGTGCGGTGGCGCGGGCGAGGTGCGCCGCGTGCGCAACTCGATCCTCGGCCAGATGGTCACGTCGATGGCGTGTTCGCGCTGTGACGGTTGGGGGACGCGGATCGCGACGCCTTGCGCGGACTGTCAGGGCGACGGACGCGTGCGCACGACATCGGTGCTCTCGGTGCAGATACCCGCCGGCGTCGAGGACGGCTCGACGATGCGCCTCGCCGATCGGGGCCCGGCGGGTCCGCGCGGCGGGCCTAACGGACGCCTCTTCGTGCATCTCAACGTGGCGAGCGACCCGCGATTTGAGCGCGTGGGCGACGACCTGCACCACGAGGCGCACGTCGCCTTCACCCAGGCGGCGCTCGGCGCGAGCCTCGAGGTGCCGACTCTCACCGGCACCCTGGTCCTCGACGTCGAGCCCGGTAGCCAGAACGGCACCGTCCAGCGAATTCGTCACGAGGGCGTGGAGCACCTGCACGGGCGCGGTCGCGGCGACCTCTACGTCCACCTGGTCGTCGACGTGCCTCGCGAGCTCGACGAGACCTCCGCGGATCTTTTGCGCCAACTCGCCGCTCATCGCGAAGAGATCGTGCGCGAGGAGTCGACGGGCCTCTTCGGACGTCGCCGGGCGAAGCGATGATGTTGCCCGAGTGGTCGCGCCGGGTCGCGGCCCTCGGTCAGTTTCACGTCGCTGATCCCGCCACGCCGATCCTTTCACGCGACGACGAGCATCACCTGCGCCGCGTGCTGCGTGCGAACGCCGGCGAAGAGATCGTCGTCACCAACGGGGCCGGTGACTGGTCCTTCGCCGTCGTCACCGACGCGGGGCTCGAGCGGGTCAGCGACGTCGTGATGGATCCGAAGCCCGCGCCGATCACCCTCTACCTCGCGCCGGTCAAGGGCGAGCGCGGAGAGTGGGCGGTCGCCAAGTCCACCGAGCTCGGGGTGACGCGCGTCGTGCCCTTGGTGTGCGCGCGCCTCGCGGTCGCCTTTCGAGGCGACTTCGCCACGAAGACCCTCGCGCGCTGGCGGCGCATCGCGAGGGAGTCGGCCGGGCAGTGCCGTCGCACCTACGACGTCGTGATCGACGAGCCGGTACGCGTCGCCGACGTCCCGGCCGAGGTGGCGGTGGCCGATTTCGGCGGCACCACGCCGTGGGCGCCGGTGCGCGCGGTGGCGATCGGGCCCGAGGGCGGATGGGCGCCGGGGGAGTGGGACGAACAGCGCACGCGCGTCGGCCTGGGTTCGGCGGTGCTGCGCGCCGAGACGGCCGCGGTGGCGGCGACGACCCTCATGGTGGCCGCGCGCGACGGATGGGCACGCACCGCGACCGCGGGGAATCGGTAAAGATGAGCGCATGAGCGAGTGCGTCTTCTGCAAGATCGTGGCGGGTGAGATCCCTTCGACCCCGGTGGCCGAGAGCGAGACCGCCCTCGCCTTCTACGACATCGCCCCCCAGGCGCCGGTGCACGTCCTCGTCATTCCCAAGGTCCACATCACCAGTGCTGATGAAGTCGCCTCGAGCCACGGGGGGATCGTGGACGACCTCGTGCTGCTCGCCCAACGCGTCGTCGAGGCCGAAGGAGTGCGCGAGAGCGGATATCGGCTCGTGATCAACGTGGGCGCGGACGCCCAGATGACCGTCGCCCACCTGCACATCCACGTGCTCGGTGGACGTCGCCTGGAGTGGCCTCCCGGATGAGCAGCGACGCCTCGACCACCGAGGCCCTCACCGTGACGACGTTCGTTCCCAACACGCATCTGATGGCCGGCCTGTTGGGCCCGCGCGACGCGTACCTTCGCGTCATCGAGCGGGCCTATCCCCAGTCGTCTATTCGAGTCCAGGGCAACCAGATCTCGGTGACCGGGCCCGACGCGGCGAAGGTCCTGCGACTCTTCGACGAGCTGGTCCTGGTCCTTGAGTCGGGCCAGGCGCTCGACGCGGTCAAGGTCGAGCGAACCATCGACATGGTCGACGACGACCTGCGCCCGAGCGAGGTCTTGCGCCACGAGGTCGTGCGCAGCGCCAAGGGCAAGCCCGTGCGCCCGACCACCGCCGGCCAGAAGCGATACGCCGACGCGATCGACGCGTCGACCGTGACCTTCGGGATCGGCCCGGCTGGCACGGGCAAGAGCTACCTCGCGGTCGCCGCCGCGGTCCAGGCGCTCAATCGCCGTCAGGTCCAGCGCATCGTGCTGACCCGCCCGGCCGTCGAGGCCGGCGAGCACCTGGGGTTCCTGCCCGGGGACCTGATGGCCAAGGTCGACCCCTACCTACGCCCCCTCTACGACGCGCTCTACGACATGGTGGGTCCCGAGGGCGCGGCCCGTCTGATCGCCAACGGCACCATCGAAGTGGCCCCGCTCGCCTTCATGCGCGGGCGCACGCTCAACGACTCGTTCATCATCCTCGACGAGGCGCAGAACACCACCCCGGAGCAGATGAAGATGTTCCTGACGCGCATCGGGTTCAACTCCAAGGCCGTCGTCACCGGCGACGTCACCCAAGTGGACTTGAACGGCAAGCGCAGCGGACTGGCCGGACTCGAGGGGATCCTCGGCGAGATCGAAGGGCTCTCCTTCGTCTATCTCTCGGCGCGCGACGTGGTGCGACACCGCATCGTCGCCGACATCGTCGCCGCGTACGACAAGCAGGGCTCATGACCATCGACATCTACGCCGCCGACGAGCAGCACGAGCTCGCCATCGATCTGGCGGGTTGGGTCGAGCTCGCGCGCGGGGCCCTCGTCGACGAGGGCGTGCACGGCCCGGCCGAGGTCTCACTCCTCTTCACCGACGAGACGACCATCGCAGCCCTGAACCAGCAGTTCATGGGAAAGACCGGTCCGACCGACGTGCTGAGCTTTCCCATCGACTACGAGGACGAACCCAGCGGGCGCAATCCCGACGCCGGCACCACCGGACCGGGCGAGGCGCCGCTCTCGGAGATCCCTCAACTCATCGGCGACATCGTGATCTGTCCCAGCGTGGCGGCACGCAACGCGATCGAGCACGAGTGCTCCTTCGACGACGAGGTGGCGCTGCTCGTCGTGCACGGCGTCTTGCACCTGCTCGGGTGGGACCACGAGGTCGACGACGAAGCCGAGCGCATGGAGGCGCGTGAGCGAGAGCTCCTGGCGCGTCACTACCGGAGAGGGTCGTGATCGGCGCGCTCTGGTCGATCGGGGACACCTACCTCGCGCTCGTCGTGTTCGTGCTGCTCAGCCTGTCCGCGTTCTTCGCCCTCGCCGAGACGGCGCTGGTTCGCATGTCGCGCTCGCGATCGCGTGGACTGCGCGACGAGGGCCGTCGCGGCGCGGAGGCGCTGGTTCGACTGACCGATGCGCCCGAGAAGTTCCTCAACCCACTCCTGCTGCTCGTGCTGATCTGCCAGCTGGTGTCGGCGACGCTGGTCGGCGTGCTCGCCGGGCACCTCTTCGGACCGGCCGGGGTCATCATCGCCACCGTGCTCGAGGTTGTGATCATCTTCGTCATCTTCGAGGCGATCCCCAAGAACTTCGCGGTGGCTCACCCCGACACCGCCGCGCTGATCAGCGCGCCGGTAGTGGGAACGCTGTTGCGCTTCGCCCCGATCCGTTGGACGGCCTCGGCGCTGCTCGCCGTCGCCCAGTGGGTGATCGGGTTCTTCGGTGCGACGGGCGCGCCGCACCGCATGACCGAGTCCGAGGTCCTCGCCATGGCTGACGTCGCCCACGAGGACCAGGCCATCGCCTCCGAGGAGCGCAACTTCATCCACTCGGTGATCGAGTTCGGTGACACCGTCGTGCGCGAGGTCATGGTGCCGCGCATCGACATGGTCGACGTGGCGAGTGAGACCACGGTGCGCGAGGCGCTGCGAGTGGCGATCGAATCAGGGCGCTCGCGTCTGCCGGTCCTGGGCGATGGCGTCGATGACGTGGTGGGCATCGTGAACCTGCGACTGCTCGCGTCGCTCGTGGACGAGGGCCGTGGCGAGGAGTCGGTCGCCGCGCACGCCGTGGCGGTCAACTTCGTTCCCGAGACGAAGCGGGTCGCCTCTCTCCTGGCCGAGATCCGCCACGCCCAGAGCCACCTGGTCATCGTGGTCGACGAGTACGGCGGTACCGCCGGGCTCGTCACGCTCGAGGACATCCTCGACGAGCTGGTGGGGGAGATCCTCGACGAGTCCGACCAGAGCGTGCCGGTCGCCGCCGCCTCGATGGGCGCGATCACGTTGAGCGGGCGGCTCAACATCGACGACGCCAACCTCGACTACGACCTCTCCTTGCCCAAGGACGGCTGGGACACCATCGGGGGCCTCGTCCTGGATCTCGCCGGTGGCGTGCCCGAAGTGGGCGAGCAGCTCTATACCCGTGGCTACCGACTGACGGTGACGCGCCTCGACGGTCGTCGCGTCGAAGAGGTTCGCGTCGAACAGGTTGAGTCGTGACCCGCGCGGGCTTCGTCGCGATCCTCGGGCGACCCAACGTGGGCAAGTCCACGCTGCTCAATCGAGTCGTTGGCACCAAGGTCTCCATCACGGCCAAGACGCCGCACACGACGCGCCAGGCGATCCGCGGCATCCTCACCGAGGACGGCGTCCAGGTGATCTTCGTCGACACCCCGGGTATGCATCGACCGCGCACGAGCCTGGGCGGACGACTCAACGAGGCCGCGCGAGCCGCCGCCGACGACGTCGACGTTGCCCTGGCGGTGCTCGACGCCGGCGCGGAGATCGGCCAGGGCGACGAGAACACCATTCGTATCGCACTCGGCTCCGCGCGCCACGGGGCGGTTCCCTGCGTCGTGTTGAACAAGACCGACCGCGCGGGCAAGGACGCCGTCCTCGCCCAGCTGCTCGCCGCCCAGCGCGCGGTCGAGGAAGTGGCCGAGGACCCGGCGCTGGCCGCTCGCGTGGAGTACTTCGCTGTCTCGGCGCGCACGGGCGAGGGGATCGACGAACTGATCCGCTTCGTGCAGGCCAAGATGCCCGAATCGCCGCTTCTTTTTCCCGACGACGAGGTCTCCGACGTCGAAGAGGGCACCTGGGTCGCCGAACTCGTGCGCGAGCAACTGGTGCGCAAGACCTCCCAGGAGCTGCCCCACTCGATCCACTGCCGCGTCACCGAGTTCGAGTGGCCCCACGTCACCGTCGAGATCCTCGTCGAGCGCGAGAGCCAAAAGGGCATGGTGATCGGCAAGGGCGGCCAACTCCTCAAGGAGGTGGGCATCGCCGCGCGCGAGCAGCTGCCCGAAGGTACCTACCTCGAACTGCGCGTGCGAGTCGAGCCGTCGTGGCAAAAGCACGACGACATCCTCGATCGACTCGGCTACTGACGCGCTCCCTCGAAGCCGCGTTCGCGGCGCCGACTCGTCGTGGTCAGCGCGTAGATGACCAGCGACGCGACGCCGGCCAGACCCACGACGCCGATCGAGAGCCCCAGGTACTTGAGCCCTGACAGGCCCACGAGACCGATCATCAGGTGTCGAATCAGCGGGCTGGTGGCCCGCGTGGCGATGAGCGAGCCCACGAAGATCGCCGGCACGCCACCCAGCACGACTGCGAGGGTCAGGTTCCAGTCGACCTGGGCGAAGAGCAGGGTCCCGACGCTCGCGCTCAGGGCCAGGGGGATCGACTGGGCGAGGTCAGTGCCGATCAGCTCGCTCGTTCCCAGAGTGGGGTAGAGCACGACCAGCAGCACCATGACGAGCGATCCGGCGCCGACCGAAGTGAGGCCCACCATGAAGCCCCCGATCGCCCCGACGGCGACGGTGAGCGCCCTGCGGTTCGACCGCTCTCGCCACACCGGAATGACTTGCAGCTGGCGCGCGGTCATCGCGGCCGCGCCCAGGACCAGCGCGGCGCCGAGGACGCGCTTGAGGTCGACCTCGGCCGCGCCCGAGGTACCCATCACGTGCATGACGAAGGTGCCGAGGAACGCGGCGGGTAGGGCACCGAGTGACAGCGGGCCGACGATGTCGCGACGGATCGTGCCGCGCCGCCAGTGCACGGCCGCGCCGACGGGGCGCATGACGAGCGTGGCGAGCAGGTCGGCGGAGATGGCGGCTGATGGCGCGACGCCAAAGATCAGGACCAGCATGGGTGTCATGAGCGCCCCGGCGCCCACGCCGGTGATGCCGAGCAGCAGGCCCACCAGCGCGCTCGCCGCGACGAGGATCAGGTCTACGTGCATCAATCTCCTAGAACACTACAAAAACTAGTGAAATACTAGTCCACTACCGGTTCACCCGGATGGACCGCGGACAGCTCGCGCAAGAATCCCTCGACGAAGGACCGATCGCGCGTGCGCCGCATGGGGGGCAGCTTGGTGAAGAGCGCGCCGCGGTAGTTCGCCTCGGCCAGGCGCGTGTCGAGCACGGCCACGACGCCGCGGTCGGTGGCGCTGCGAATCAGGCGGCCGACGCCCTGGGCGAGCAGCATCGCCGCGCGCGGCAGGTCGACGTCGTAGAAGGGGTTGGCGGCCCGCTCGCGGCGCGCCTCGGCGAGGGGGTCACCCGGTACGCGAAAGGGCAGGCGGTCGATCGTCACCAGGCTCAGGGAGTGACCGGGCACGTCGACCCCCTGCCAGAAGCTCGTCACCGCGAAGAGGCTCGCCGACACCGAGTCACGGAACTCGGCGATGAGGCGCTGGCGTGACAGGGTCCCCTGAACGAGCACCGGGGTCGCGATGCGATCGCTGACGGCGTCGGCGACGCGGTTCATCACGGCGCGGTTGGTGAAGAGGGCCAGGGTTCGTCCTCCGGCCGCCTCGATCAGCGTGACGAGTTCGTCGATGATGGCCCGCTCGCAGGCGGGATCGTTGCGCGCCGGCAGGTGGGGCACGTAGAGCACCGCGTGCTGGCGGTAGTCAAAGGGGCTCTCGACGCGCTCGAGGCTCGCGGCGAGTCCGAGGGTCGCGCCGAGGGAGTCGGGGATCGTCGCGCTGGTCAGCACGGCGGTGACGCCGGGCCAGAGATCCTCGGCGAGACGCGGCCCCACGTCGATGAGCGAGAGTTCGATCTCGACCTCGCGCTCTCGCCGCGTCAGATAGATCAGCTCGCCCTCGCCCACGCCACGAAGTCGCACAAGGTCGTTGCCCAGGTGGACGGCGGGGCCCAGCGTGCGCAGGCGGCGCGCCTCGCCCGTCGCGTCGGCGCCGCTGAGGGCCCGCAGGCTCTCGATCAGCCTCGTGACGAGGTCACTCGCTCGCACCAGCTCGCGTTCGACGTCCTCGTCGAGGCCCGCGAGTCGTTGCGCGTCGTACTGGATCGCGAGCGAGGTGGCCAGGCGGTCCGCGACGCCGGCGAGTTCAGTGGATGTCTCGTCGGAGTCGGGACCGAGCAGCGGTCGCGCGCCCAGGGCGAGGGCGCGCAGGCGAGTGGGTGTCAGTGACGTGCCGAGGAGCGAGGCGAAGATGTCGGGCGCCTCGTGGGCCTCGTCGAAGACCACGACGTCATGAGCGGGCAGGAGCATTGCGCCCGAAGCGAGGTGGGCCGCGTAGAGGTGGGTGTTGACGATGACGATGTCGGCCTCGGCGGCGCGGTCCTTGGCGAGTTCGGCGAAACAGGACTGCCCCTGGGGACACTGGAGACGTCCGAGGCACTCCTGAGGGCTCACCGAGAGCGAGCGCCAGGCTCGCTCGTCGACGTCGAAGGTCAGTTCGTCACGCTCGCCGGTCGCGGTGTCGTTGGCCCAGGCGAGGATTCGTCGCATCTGGCTGGCCACGCCGCGCGGCACGCGCTCGCCGTCATCAAAGGCGAGCTGACCCGGTCCTGCTTGGGCGGCGCGATTGCGACAGAGATAGTTGCTCTTGCCCTTTAAGACCGCGAGGCGAGTGCCCGGCGCGTGCGCGGTGACGAGCGGGGCGTCTTTGGTGGCGAGCTGGTCCTGGAGATTCTTGGTCGCGGTCGCGATGACGACGCGCTGGCCCGAGAGCGCGGCGGGCACGAGGTAGGCCAGCGACTTGCCCACCCCCGTGCCAGCCTCGATGATCACGGGTTGCTGGGTCGAGAGGGCGCGCGCCACCAGTCGGGTCATGGTGCGTTGGCCCTCGCGGGCCTCACCGCCACCGGGCAGATCGGCCGTGACCGCGTCGAGCACGGCCAGGGCGTGGTCCTCGTCCACCTCGCTCGCGATCACACGAGTGGGGCCCTCGTCGGTGGGCTCGAGGTAGGGGTCGTCCACGTCGGGATCGTACGAACTCACCCCTTGACACTACGGGTGTCGACCGGGACGTCGTGGCCCGAGCCACTAGGTTTTACCCGTGGATCCGCGTCCGACTCCCGTACCCGCGAGCATCGAGAGGGCCAGCGTGCCCCACCACGTGGCCATCGTGATGGACGGAAACGGTCGCTGGGCCCAGCGGCGCGGACTGCCGCGCACCGAGGGTCACGGAGCCGGCGAAGAGGCCCTCCTGGACGCCACCTACGGGGCCCTGGCAGTGGGGGTGAAGGCCCTGACCGTCTACGCGTTCTCGACTGAAAACTGGCGCCGCCCGGTCGATGAGGTGCGCTATCTCATGAACTTCAACCGCGGGATCCTCGAGCGCCACCGCGACGGATTGAACCAAGACGGGGTGCGCATCACCTTCTCGGGTCGGCGCGACTGGCGCGTGCCCAAGCGGGTCCTTACGAGCATGGACGACGCGGCGCAGCTGACGCGGCGCAACCGGACGATGACACTCAACATCGCCTTCAACTACGGCGGGCGGGCCGAGATCGTCGACGCGGTCGCGCGCCTCGTGGCCGACGGCGTGCCGGCCAGCAAGGTCGACGAGAAGGCGATCCGCTCGCGCCTCTATCACCCGGAGCTGCCCGATCCCGACCTCGTCGTGCGCACCTCGGGCGAGTTTCGGATCTCGAACTTCCTGCTCTGGGAGATGGCCTACTCCGAGCTCGTCTTCACCGACGTGCTCTGGCCCGACTTTCGACGTGAGGACCTCTACCGCGCGATTCAAGAGTTCCAGAGCCGCGAGCGGCGCTTCGGCGGTGTTGACCAATGAGCGCCACCCGTCTGGCCTGGGGGATCGGTGTCGTCTTCTACGTCGTGCTCTGGGCCATCGCCCTCAACGGGGCCACGAGCCTGATCGCCCCCCTGGTCGTGCCGGTGGTCCTCGCGGTGCTCGTCTACGCGGGCCTGGCGTTGAACCGCTTCCTCGGCATTACGCCGCGGCGCCAGCATTTCTCCGAGCGTGAGGACGATCCCCCGCGGTGAGAGAACTCGACGACGACGCGATCGTCCTGCGCACCTACAGCTCGGGTGAGGCGGATCGCGTCGTGGTGCTGTGGACGCGCTCTCACGGCAAGGTTCGCGTGATCGCCAAGGGAGTGCGCAAGACCACGAGCCGCCTGGGCGGGACCCTCGAAGTCCTTGGCTACGTGCGCGTCAGCCTGGTGCGATCGCGCGGCGACTTTTACATCGCGCGCCACGTGAGTCACCTCGAGCGCTTCGCGACGCTGCGCGCGAGCTACGAGCGGATCACCGCCGGCTTTGCCGTCGTCGAGATGGTCGATGCGATTCCCGTCGACGACGTGGTCGACGACGCCTTCTTCGAGGTGCTCGTGCGCGTGCTCGCAACCCTCGACAACCCCGAGTATGACCCGACCCTGGTGCCCGCCTCCTTTGGGCTGCGACTCCTCGACTACGACGGGTCGGCGCCGGTGCTCGATGCGTGCGCCAATTGTGGACGTGAGGGCCCCCTGGTGGCCTTCGACGCCGCCGTCGGCGGGGCGCTGTGCGCGCAGTGTCGCAGCGGCAGCGTGCTCTCGCCCGAGGCATTGTCCCTGATGCGCCGCATCGTCGGTGGCGACCTGGCCGCGGTCTTGCGAGCGGCGCCGGCTGCGTCCGGCGAGGTCTCCTCCCTGGTGCACCAGGCCCTCGAGGTCCACCTCGGCCGACGCCTTCGCGCGGCGCGCTCTACGTCGCCGCTCGCACCCAGGTCTCCGTGACGCCACTTTCGCTCTACTGGTTTCGGCGCGACCTGCGTCTAGAGGATTCCCCGGCGCTTGCCGCCGCGGCCGCGGCCGGCGACGTGGTGGGCGTCTTCGTGGCCGACGACGCCCTGCTCGCTCCCGCCGGCGCCTCGAGGCGTGCCTACCTGGCCGCGACCCTGGCCGCGCTCGATGGGCAGATGGGCGGCGCGCTGTGCGTGAGAGTGGGCGACCCCGCCGAGGTACTTCTTGGCCTCGCGCTCGAGGTCGGCGCGAGCGCGGTCTTCGCGAGCGCGGACTACGGACCCTACGGGCGCGTGCGCGACCAGCGCGTCGCGGCGGCCCTCGCGGCGCGCGGCGTCGCGACGCACTTCCTTGACTCGCCCTACGCCGTCGCGCCCGGTGTCGTGCGCAACGCGAACGGCGATCCCTACCGTGTCTTCACGCCCTTTCGACGGGCCTGGGCGCGAGAGCCCGTGTTCCCACCCCGTCGCGCGGGTGCCGTAGGCTGGCGCGTGACGTCGGGCGAGACGGCCGCTACGGTGGCTCGGCTCGGGGGGACCCGGCGTCCTTGGTACTTCGGCGACCTCGACGACGGGCCCGCTGTCCTGGGCGACGTCGGTGAGTCTGCGGCTCGCGAGCGCCTGGCGAACTTCGCCAAGCGCTCTGAGCGCTACGGCGCCACTCGCAACCGACCCGACCGTGAGGGAACCAGCCGGTTGAGCGCGTTCCTGCACTTTGGCGTCCTGCACCCTCGACAGGTCCTCGCCGCGGTGGGCGAGGAGACCTTCGTCGCCGAGATCGCCTGGCGCGAGTTCTACGGCGACGTGCTCTTTCACCGTCCCGACTCGGCCCGCGAGCCCCTTCAGGCGGCCCACGCGCGACTGGTGGTGGACCGCAACGAAGCCGCGGCGAGGCGTTTCGAGCAGTGGGCGCGCGGCGAGAGCGGTTTTCCCCTCGTCGACGCCGGGATGCGTCAGCTGCTCACCGAGGGCTGGATGCACAACCGGGTGCGCATGGTTGTGGCGTCGTTCCTGGTCAAGCACCTGCACCTGGACTGGCGCTGGGGCGCGCGCTGGTTCATGTGGCGCCTGTTCGACGGCGACCTCGCCTCGAACCAGCACGGCTGGCAGTGGTGCGCGGGGGTGGGCACCGACGCGGCGCCCTTTCACCGCATCTTCAACCCGACGCTGCAGGCCGAGCGCTTCGATCCCCAGGGTGACTACATACGCCGCTACGTCACCGAGCTGGCTGACGTGGACGCACCGTTCATCCATCGGCCCGGTGCGGGCGGCTGGGCCGACCGGTACCCTGCTCCCATGATTGATCTGGCGGCCGAACGCCGAGAGGCGCTCGCGCGCTGGGCCGCCGCGACGCGACCGTGAGCGACTTCGGCGTCTACGTCCACGTGCC
>DATIVP010000234.1:0-4963 GCA_035465755.1 Acidimicrobiales bacterium
GGGCGGGCGGCGTCTCGCCCTGTCAACGGCCCGGGGCTGGTGTCAGAATTCGCGGTGGGCGGACACGTGGTGGATGAGAGGGGGCGAGATGGTCCCAACGACCCGATTCCGGCTGCTCGCCGGTGGCCTCGGCGTGTTCGCCGGCGCCCTCGGGCTGGGTTCGTGCGGCACCGTGGCGAAGACCGCGACGATGGTGCCCTGGGTCGCGCTCGCCCCGGTGTCGCGCACCACGACGACGTCGACGTCCACGACGCTCGCGCCCGCGGCGGAGTGTCGCGCGCGACAGCTGCGCGCGTCCGTTGGGCCTAGCGGGGCCGGACTCGGCAACGTGGTGTCGACGATCGTCTTCACCAACCTCGGATCCACGTGTCGACTGAGTGGCTATCCGGATCTGACGGGCGCGACGGCGACTCGACGATCGGGTCCGATCCACGTCCACAAGACGGGGACCTACTTCGGCAACCTGATCCCCGCCAATCTCGCCACCGGCCAGCGCGGACTTCTCCTACTGGGAACCAGTGACGGCTGCGCGGCTCTCAATGGGCCCTCGCAGGCTCAGATTCGAGCCAGCCAACGGGCCAACACGTACCACCAGGTGACGGTCGTCTTGCCCCGAGGGAGGGGATCGTTGAGAGCGAACGTGACCTTCGACGTGGCGTGTGGTCTCGACGAGAGTCAGCTGGGTGTGCGTGCGCCCACTCCCGACCAACTCAATGCCCCTGCGGGAACGCCTCAGTCACTGGAGGCGACCGTGCGCGTGGCCGCGAGCGTGAACGCTGCGACGACCCTTCACTACGTGGTCGCGTTGTTCAATCCCACGCACACGACCGTGACCTGGCGCACGTGTCCCAACTACACCGAATCACTCTTCACGACGCCACTGGCCCTCCCATCGCAGACCTTTACCTTCACGTACCAACTGGACTGTCGCGCGGCCCTCGCGGTGCGACCGGGTCGCACCGTGACGTTTCGAATGGAACTGCCGATCGGTCACGTCCGCGAGAGCGCGGAGGCCAAGTTCTCGTGGCAACTGGACACGGGATACGGACCCTACGCGGGACGTGCGCTCAAGCTCACCGCCTCGCAGTGAAATCAAAAACAGAATTTTTCCGTTCTCTCCTTTCGAGTGAAAGGCAGAAGGCAACAGCAACTTCCCACCGGGTTCACAGACGACTACCAAGTTCGACGACGCGGCGCACACGAGGGACTCGTACTGTGGGTCGGATAGTGGTTGCGCCCACATCGCTGAGGAGATTGCACATGAAGGTCGGTCTCGTAGGTTTTGGAAATACCGGCACTGCGGTCGCGACGGTGCTCTTGAAGAATCCCCAGGTGTCACTGGAGTGGGTGCTGCGCCAGAGCACGCGCCACGCCACCCGAACGGCGCCTGATGTGCTCGGGATCGATTCGACGTCGCCCGGACGAATCCTGTGCGCCAGACAGATCTCTGCCGATTCTCTTCTTGACGAGCATCCCGTTGACGTGATCATCGACTTCTCGAGTGAAGACGGCCTCGACTACTACGGTGAGGCAGCCGCCACTCGGCACATCAACATCGTCTCCGCGCTCTCGCACTACTCGCTCGCCAAGCAGCGCAAGCTTGAACGGCTCAGCCGGCGCACCGCAATCCTCTGGTCACCGAACATCACAGTGGGGATCAACTTCTTGATCCTGGCCGCCCAGACGTTGCGTCGCATTGCACCCGGCACTGACGTCGAGATCATTGAGGAGCACTTCAAGGACAAGCGCAGCGTGTCGGGAACCGCCAAGATCATCTCAGCGTCGCTCGGCGTTGAGGAACAGGCGATCAAGTCGATTCGCGCGGGCGCCATCATTGGGGTTCACGAGATCCTTTTCGGCATGCCGAACCAAACGATTCGTCTGCGACACGAGTCGGTCTCGCGCGAGGCGTTCGGCAGCGGCGCGATGTTCGTCGCCGAGCGCCTCGAGGGAAAGCCGCCCGGCCTCTACAAGATGGAAGACCTCCTGCTCCCGTTCTTCGGAACCGAGACCTGGGCACCAACACCGACGTGGCGCGAGCGAATCTTTCGCGTGGGTTCGCGAAGCTCCGCACGCGATCGACGACGGGCTCAGATGGAGGCCGCGATCGAGGCCTTGCATCATCCCGCGGCGGCCAACCTGGTGGTGGACGACGTCGTGTCCGAACGACTCAACTCACGAGCAGATCCAACTCACTAGGGGCACTGTCCCTCGACGGTGATCGGTTTTGTGCTGGCCGGCAGTCAGCGGAGTCGCTGAGCGCTGACCGCTTCCAAGTGCGATGAGAGACTTGCCGGAAAGGGAAGTCCCAGGGCTGACACCAGGTTGAGCGTGACCGCTCGAAGCCCCGACACGATGATCACCTCTTGCATCGTGATCGTGAGCGAGGTGCCGTTGGCGGTCACCGGAATCACGATCTGCACGGCGGCGCCGGGGTCGCGCCCAGGCGGACGAGGCGCGCGAGAAATGACCATGTGCCCGACGGTCGCTCCGGGGCCGATCTGGCGCGCGAGCGCGCTCTTGAGAGCCGGTGAGTTGAAGACCTGGCTGAAGCACGCGACCGTCTTGGCCGAGGCGAACAGTCGGTACTGCGCGGCGAGAATCTTGGCGTTCGGAAAGATCGCGATCGAGTCGTTCACCGACAGTCCGGTGCTGCGCTGGTCGAATTCGGGACTGTTCACCTGTGGCGGGTTATAGGTGATGAATGAGGTTGGCACGCCCAGGCACTTCGCGATTTGTGAGTCGCCCGCTTTGTTGCTGGAAGTATTGGCGGGTGACGTCGTCCAGCCAGGGGGCAAGTCGCTCAGGCGAAGCAGTTCGGATCGCGCCTGGCCGAGAGAGCTGTGACTGGTCGATGCTGCGGCCATGCTGGCCGGGACCACGAGTCCTGATGACACGACAAGTGCGGAGATGATGGTCGTCAGTCGCATGTCTGCCCTCTGTCTAGAACGAGGTCGCCGAGTGCGCGAGCTGGAGGAACTGTTCAATGGTTACGACTTGACTGGAAGGCGGTGCGACCACCGAGACCGGTGTGCCGAAGTTGTTGAAGTTGAGGTCCTCTTCGAACGTTACCGGCCCCGAAGTGCTCGACTGGACAGCGACGTTGAGAGTGAGCCGAATGAGTGTGTCGTGAGCGAGGTAGACGGTTTCTGAGCCTGAGTGGAATTTCGTGCTCGTGGCCGCGGCCTGCATCCAGGACGGGAAGTTGGCGTTGTGAACCTGCTGTTGTAGGAACGCCGGCGAAAAGGTCACTCGGTACCCCTCGGCCGATTGCCCGTCAACACTCGATGAGCCGAGGTCAACGACGGTGGCGCCCTGCTGGGTCAGCTCGTAGAGCGAGGTCAGTGGATCACCGCCCAGGGCACTGGTGGTCGACGACGGCGACTGCGCGGTCAAAGAGGACAAGTCCATGGATATCCAGATCTTGCCGGGAGCGATCTTCGACACGCCGGGCACTTGCTCGAAGATGGTTCCCCCCAAGTAGATGGCGCTGATCGCGACGTGGTTGCCACCGACGTCCCCACCCACGTCCATCTGGAAGGCGCGGTCGGTGAAGTCGAAGGCACCGGTACCGGTGACGGACAATGAGCCGCCGGCCGAGGACACGTTTTCGCTGATCCCGACCAGGGCGGTCTTACTGCCAATGGCCGAGTTGACCGCATCGATGATCGCGGCGTCGGCGTTATTGGAAGACCCCAGGCCGATGACAACGCCGACGGTCGCGACGATGACGACGAGTGACACCACGCCGATCAGGCGACGACGGTCCCGTGTCGCGGTGCGTGTCCCCACGCCCACCTCGCCGGCACTGGTGTCACCTTCTCGAAGGGGGTCGTGCGCCTCGGCGTTCATCGGCGTCGTGGCATCGAGATCGCGCTCGTCGTTGACGTTGCTGTCCTCGTCGACCATCGTGTCCCCCCCGCTTCTTCAGAGATAACGTCCCGTTCGCCACTCGATCACATCTAATCAGATCCCCAGCATTTCGTGAGCCAATTGTTGCGCTAAACCTGTGACAACGGTGGGCGAGTCCAACTCGTGTTGTTGGGCATTGGCGCGATGAGATCGATTGGTCGTGCTCGCGATGGACTCTCGAGTTAGCCCGCACATTTTGAGTAGTACTCAGGACGCGTCACCCGTTCGTGGGCGCAACTCGAATTCGTCACTCTCGATTTGCCACGTCGTGATTGACGTTTCCTCGCGACTCATGTCGTGACCGTCAGAGGTCGCCATGAGAAGCTCGTCGAGGGGCGCGGCACGTGGCGACGCGTGATATCGGCGTCTCCCATGACTCGGCGACAGAGCTCGTACTGAACGCCAGAATCGGACAGAACGCTCCTCGTCATTCGTGAGCTGACGGGACTTGCCCAGAGTGGTGGTGAGCGATGTCACATGTGCTCACGTCCGATTCAGGACTCGCGACCAGCGTGAGAATGGGCGGTGAATTCGTAAAGATTTGGTCGTGTCTCCGGTGATATCGACTAGGATGGAGTGGAGCGAGTAGGTCAAAATAGTTGATCTATCGTGCAGAGAATAGAGTTTTCGTGGCAACAGGCACAGTGAAGTTTTTCAACGCTGACAAGGGATTTGGTTTTATCTCGCGTGAGCAGGGCGACGACGTTTTCGTTCACTTCTCCAACATTCAGGGCGAAGGATACAGAAACCTCGAAGAGGGTCAGCGTGTCGAGTTCGACACCGCGCCCGGCAAGAAGGGCGAGGAAGCCCAGAACGTTCGCGTGATCTAAGGCTCAACGGCTCCCGGAGCCGTTGAGCGCGCATGAACTGGCTGGACCGCTCCTCGCTCACGTAGCGTCGCGTGGTCCGTCCGACAGCGACGTGATTGTCACGTCGCGACGTCCACCACGTCGCCACTCAGGGCACAGCAACGTGCGCTGAGTGGTTCTGCGCGTCCGCATGACGGTCGAGCGTTGAAGCCTTCTGAGGCAGGTCCGTTAGGCTCCTGGAG
>DATIVP010000235.1:0-23100 GCA_035465755.1 Acidimicrobiales bacterium
GTACGCGCGGGCTTCTTGGCCCGCCAAGCCGGGAGAATTCCCCCGCGGGTGCACGCCGAGGCCTCGACCAGCAGCCTGGGCCGGCCCGATCTTCTCGCGCGCTAGGGCGACGAACTACACTGGTGTAGTCCCCGGTCCCGGGGGCACCTCTGTCGGGAGGATTTTGTTATGCCGGTTTCTCAGAGCCTCGGATTTAGTGGCCCGATGGTATGTCGCCTGACGGGCGTCACGTACCGTCAGTTGGACTACTGGGCGCGCACCGACCTCGTCACGCCGTCGATCGCCGCGGCGACGGGAAGTGGCTCCAAGCGCCTCTATTCCTACCGCGACGTGCTCGAGGTCAAGGTCATCAAGTCGCTGCTCGCCTCGGGGCTGTCGCTCGCTCGCGCGCGCCAGGCGGTCGAGTGCCTTCGCCAAGACCTGGGCGAAGACCTTGCCTCGACCTCGCTGGTGCTGAGCGACGCGGGCTCGGTGCTGGCGCGCTCCGACGGTGACCTGGTCGACCTCTTGCGCGGGGGCCAGGGCGTCTTTAACATCTTCCCCCTCGCGGGCGTGGTCGCCGAACTCACGACCACGATCAACGAAGTTCGCTCAACGTCGGAGAGGGAGTCCCGCTCGGCGTGACCTATCACCCGCCGGCGAACGCAGCGCGTCGTCGGCACCCCAGCGAGGCGAGCCCGGTCGCGGAACGCTTCGCTCACCCCAGCGAGGAGTTGTTCGCACGCCTGCTCACCCTTTATGGGATCGAGTGGCTGTATGAGCCGGTGGAGTTCCCACTGGCTTGGGGTGGGCGCGGCGCCGTCACGAGAGCGTTCCGTCCCGACTTCTACGTTCCCAGTCAGCACCTGTTCATCGAGCTGACCGTGGCCGAGCAGCGGCTGGTCACGCGCAAGAACCGCAAGGTCAGGGAGTTTCGCGCGCTCTATCCCGAGCTCGACATCGTGGTCGTCTACCGGCGCGACTTCGAGGCTTTGATGCGAGAGCACCATCTCTCGACCGACTTCGCCGCAGCGTAATGTGGCTCTCGTGAGCGACCGTCGACCATTCCTTTTCGATCTCCACGTCGAGTTGGGTGCCAAGATCGTGCCCTTCGGCGGCTGGGAGATGCCCCTGGCCTACGCCACCGGTACGGTCGCCGAGCACCTGGCGTGTCGCCAGGACGCGGTGGTCTTTGACGTGAGTCACCTGGGCACCGTGCGCTGTGACGGTGCGTCGATGTTCGACGTCCTCCAGGCCACTCTCACCAACGACCTCACCAAGATCGGCCCCGGGCGCGCCCAGTACACGCACCTGCTCACCGAGGAGGGATTCGTCGTCGACGACATCATCGTCTGGTGGGTCGGCCACAACCAGTTCGACGTGATGCCCAACGCCTCGAACACGAGCGGCGTCCTCTCGGCACTGCCGGGCGTCGACGTGACCTCTGAGAGGGTCGTGCTGGCGGTCCAGGGTCCGAACGCCCGCGCCAAGGCCGCGGCGCTTGATCCTCGCTTCGGCGAGGTCAAGCGCTTTCACGTCACGACATTCGAGTTCCGCGGCGTCGAGATTCGCGTGGCGGGCACCGGTTACACCGGCGAGGCGGGCATCGAGATCGCCGCGCCCAACGAGATCGCTGAAGGGCTCTTGCGTGACCTCATCGGCGCCGGGATCACGCCCGCGGGACTCGGTGCGCGTGACACGCTGCGACTCGAGGCCGCCCTGCCCCTCTACGGGCATGAGCTGACGTCGTCCTCGACGACACTCGAAGCACGATTGGGCTGGGTGCTCGGCTGGGACAAGGAGACATTCCGCGGACGGCGCGCCGTCGAGGCCGAGCGAGAGCGCGGACCGCGACGGCTGCTCACCGGCGTCCTCGCGGACGGACGCGCGCCGCTGCGCGAGGGCGGGGAGGTCTTCGTCGACGATCGATCGCGCGGCGTGCTCTCTTCGGGCAACTTCTCGCCGGTGCTCGAACGCGGCGTGGGACTCGGACTGCTCGCCGGTGACCTCGAACCGGGAACCCCCGTGAGCGTGCAGCTGCGTGGACGTGACGTCCCAGCCCACGTGGTGGAGCTGCCCTTCGTGCGAAAGGTGAAGTGATGGCCGACTACCTGCCCCACACCGACGAGGAGGTGCGCGACATGCTCGACTTCCTCGGACTTAACAGCCTCGAGCACCTTTTCGCGCACATCCCGAGCGCGGTGCGCCTCTCGGGAGGCCTCGACATCGAGGCCGGACTGAGCGAGCCTGACGTCGCGGCGATCTTCGCCGGCTATGGAGCGGCGAACATCGCGCGCGCCACCGCCATGACCTGCTTCGCCGGCGCTGGTGCGTACGACCACGAGGTGCCCGCCGTGGTGAAGGCGCTTGGCTCACGCTCGGAGTTCGTGACCGCCTACACGCCCTACCAGCCCGAGGTCGCCCAAGGTGTCCTGCAGGCGATCTTCGAGTACCAGACGCTGGTCTCTCGCTTGTCGGGACTGCCCATCGCGAACGCGTCGCTCTACGACGGGGCGACGGCCCTCGTCGAGGCGCTCAACATGGCCGGAGGGGCGACCAAGCGTTCGCGCATGATCATCTCCTCCGGCGTGCACCCCCACTGGCGAGCCGTCGCGCGTACGTTCGCGGCCGGCACCGGACACGAGATCGTCGAGGTGCCCCTGCGAGACGGTCTCACCCAGTGGCACAGCGTCGACACCAGTGATGCGGCCGCGATCGTGGCGGCCTATCCGAACTACCTCGGCGTGGTCGAGGACCTCAGCGAGGCACGCGCTCTCGCGAGCGCGGCGGGCGGGCTCTTCGTGGTCGCGGGAGACCCGGTGGCGGCCGGCGTGTTAAAGAGCGCCGGCGATTGGGGTGCCGACGTCTTCGTCGGCGAGGGCCAGCCCTTCGGCACGCCGCTCGCCTTCGGTGGTCCCTACCTGGGACTCTTCGCCTGCACGATGGACCAGGTGCGCCGCCTGCCGGGACGCATCGTGGGCGAGACGATCGATTCCAACGGGCGGCGCAGCTTCGTCACCACCCTTCGCGCGCGCGAGCAGGACATCCGCCGCGAGAAGGCGACCTCCAACGTCTGCACCAACCAGACGCTGATGGCGGTCACGGCCGCCATCCAGCTGGGCTGGCTCGGCACGTCGGGACTGCGTGACGTCGCCACACGCTGCGCCGAGGGCGCGCACTATCTCTTTGACGCGACGACCGCCATCGAGGGGGTCGAGGCCGTCTCGAGCCAGCCGTTCCTGCGCGAGTTCGCGCTGCGCCTCACCCGTCCGGCGGCCGACGTGATCGCCGACATGGCCGCGAGCGGCGTCTTGGCCGGCGTCGCGGCCTCGGCCCTCGCCCACGGGGGCGATCCGTCGCTCGACGAGATCGAGAACGTGCTCATTATCGCGGTCACCGAGAAGCGAACGAAGGTCGAACTCGACGCGTACGTGGAGCTCTTGCGAAAGGCGGTGGCCTGATGGCGATCACGGGTCTGCCCGGAGGACGCGCGGCGTCGATTCCTCTCATGGGACACGAGACCGAACCCACGATGTTCGAGCTCTCGGTGGCCGGTCGCTCGGCCGCCCAACTTCGCACAACCGGTGTGCCCACGCGTTCGCTCGCCGAGATGGTCGGAGCGACGCACGTCAAGGACCACGCCGTCGAGATGGCGGATCTGTCCGAGCGCGACCTGGTGGGCCACTTCACGCGGCTCAGCCACCGGCAGTTCTCCGTCGACCTTGGGGCCTATCCCCTGGGGTCGTGCACGATGAAGTACAACCCGAAGTTCTGTGACGCGGTGGCGGCCGACGTCGCGCTCAACGGCGTGCACCCGGGCGCACCGGCGGCTCTCACCCAGGGCTGGCTCGCGCTGCTGGCGGATCTCGAGGAGAAGCTCTGCGCCATCACGGGCATGACCGCGGCCACCCTGCAGCCCGCGGCCGGGGCGGCCGGCGAGCTCACGGGCCTGCTGCTCATGCGCGCCTATCACGCGTCGCGCGGCGAGAACCGAGGTCGCGTGATCATTCCCGACTCCGCTCACGGAACCAACCCGGCGTCGGTGACCCTCGGGGGCTATGAGGTGACAACGGTTCCCTCCAACGAACGCGGCCTCGTCGACTTGGAGGCGCTGCGCGGCGCCCTCGGTCCCGACGTCGCGGGCATCATGCTCACGAACCCCAACACGGTGGGTCTCTTCGAAGAAGAGATCAGCGAGATCGCGGCCGCGGTGCACGACGCCGGGGGACTGCTCTACTACGACGGGGCGAACCTGAACGCCATCGTCGGCGTCGTGCGCCCCGGGGACATGGGCTTTGACATCGTGCACATGAACCTTCACAAGACCTTCGCCACGCCACACGGCGGCGGAGGTCCCGGTGCCGGTCCAGTGGCGGTCTCGGCCCGTCTGGCCGAGTTCCTGCCCGGACCCAAGGCGACGCGCATGGCTGACGGAACCTTCGACTGGGTCGCGCCGGCCCGGAGCATCGGCCGCGTGCACGGCTGGCACGGCAACGCGATGGTGTTGGCCCGGGCGCTGGCCTACATCGATGTCCACGGCGGCGACGGGCTTACCCGCGTGGCCCAGCACGCGGTCTTGAACGCGAACTGGCTGCGCCAGCGCCTCGCGGGGACTCTGCCCGCGGCGTACGACCGGCCATGCATGCACGAAGCGGTGCTGACCGCCACCTCTCTCAAGGCCGAGACCGGCGTGCGCGGACTCGACGTGGCCAAGGCCCTCCTCGACGAGGGCTTCCACTCACCGACCGTCTACTTCCCCTTGATCGTCGACGAGGCGCTGATGTTCGAGCCCACCGAGACCGAGAGCCCCCAGACGCTCGAGGCCCTCGCCCAGGCGATCGAGAGCATCGTGGCTCGTGCCGCCACCGAGGCCGACGTGCTGCATCACGCACCGCACCACACGCCGGTTTCGCGTGTGGACGAGGCGCGCGCGGCGCGACACCTGATCGCGACCGAGGACGCGGCCGCCCGCGGCTAAGACGCCGAGGCGGCCTAAGGTTGGCCCGTTCGAGGAGGACCATGGAGCGACAGAGGATTTCCTACTACCCGTTGTCCCAAATGGACGACGAGATGGTGGCCGAGTTGGAGCGCTGCGCGCGTGAGGGAACGCCCCGACCCGAGTCGAGTGCGGTGCGTGCGCACTCGCGCGCGGCCTTCTGGGCCTTCGCCAACTCGTGGGCCAGCCTGTTTCGCGGTGGGGTGGTGGACCACTCGATCAAGGAGCTGTGCCGGGTGTACGTCTCGCGCTCAGTTAAGTGCGAGTACTGCGGCAACCAACGCAGCGTCGAGGCCCAGAGTGCGGGGCTCAGCGAAGGCGCGCTGGACGAACTGTTGAACTTCGAGTCCTCGAGTCTCTACGACGAGCGCCAGAAGGCGGCCCTCGCCTACGCCGAGGCCATCACCTGGCGGCTCAGTCCCGACGACGCGTTCTGGGACAGACTCCACGAGAACTTCTCCGAAGAGGAACTCGTCGAACTGGCCTGCTTCATCTCGCTCACGATGGGCCAGCAGAGCTGGATCCGCCTGCTCAACATCGACCACTTCCAGGTCCTCGCCCACGGGGCCGCCTCGCTCGCGCCGGGTCTCGAAAGCGCCGAGGACGTGGCCGCGGCCCGCGCCGCCGACCAGTACTGGGCGAAGCCTCGCCGCTAGAGCTCGCTCGCCGGAGCGTCGACGTCGCTGATGTGCGCCAGCACGAGGCGCAGCAATCGCGCGAGTTCGCGCTGCTCGGCGCCTGAGAGGGCCCCGACCGCGAGCGACTCGTGGCGGTTGAACTCGGGAAAGAGCTCCTCGATGAGCCGGGTGCCGGACTTGGTCAAGGCGAGCGACACGCGGCGCCCGTCGTTGGCGTGGGGCATCCGGCGAACGAGCCGGCGCGTGGTGAGCGTCTTCACGACGCCGGTGAGCGTGCCCTTCGTGACGCCGGCCTCGGCGGCAACGTGGCCGGACTCCTGCTCACCCCAGATCCACAGGACCCACAGCACGGTGAATCCCACCCACGAGAGGTCGTAGGACGAGAGGACCGAGCGCTCCATGTGGTTGCGCACCGCTGAGCCGGCGCGGTAGATGTTCGAGACCGCACTCATCGCGGTGAAGTCCAGGTCGTGGTCGCTCAGGTGACCGCGGATGTCACGTTCGGCTTGGGAGACGACCGAGGCCCTGGAACTGGCGATGCGACGTGACACGCTTACCCCTCGAGAGTCGTCCCACCGGCAAACGTGGTCCCGACGCTACGAAAGTAGCCGCCGATGATCTCGCGCGGCGCGATCAGTGTCAGTTCTTCACTGGGTGAGTCGAAGACGTCGAGGGTGGCGACGCCGGCGTACGCCGGCCCGAGCTCGACGTTGACCCCGGACATCGTGACCACCTCGGCCATGCTGTCGGTGCCGTCGAGCTCGAGGCGCGGCACGTAGCGGTGGTGCAGCATGGCGTGCGAGTTGACGAAGCCGCCGCTCGCCGAAGGCCCGCTCAGGGTGAGCGTGGCCTCGGCCAGGCGTCGATCCGCCGCGGCGAGGGTCATGCCGAAGCGCCCGCCCGCTTCGAGTCGTGGTCCAGCCGAGCCGACGCTGACGGGACGGGTCTGGTGGATCGAACCCATCTTCTTGGGGTATCCCTGGAGGTGTCCGCGCACGAGGGCGAAGTCCTTGTCGACCCAGATGAACAGGCAGCGACTGTAGAGCTGGCCGCGGTAGCGACAGCGCACGACGACGAAGGCCTCGCGATACTGGGCACGAACGGGATCGAGCAGCTCGCTGCGGTCGTCGCCGCAACTCTGCCAGTCGGCCCAGATGAAGGCGACCGCACCGGGGTCCTCATCGTCGTTGGCGAGTCCGACGCCCTCGGGTAGCAAGGCGGCGATGGCCGCCGGATCGGTACGGTACTCGACGGTGAGAAGGTCGCCCGAGTAGTGCCAGGGCGCCGGTGGCAGCAGCGACGCGCGCCCGCTCGCGGTGCGCGGGAAGGGAAGGCCCTTGAGAGTCACGACGCCTCCTTGGTCCAGCCGGTTGATGGGCGGTCGAACCAGACGTGGATTTGCCCGGTGCCGATGGCGTTCTCGTAGTCGGAGAACGCCCGTCCCGGCGCCACGCAGTCGGCGCCGCCGAGGGCGGCCACGAGCATCTGATAGTGGCCGAAGCGGCCTTCGGGCTTGTAGGCCATGAAGTGGCCCAGGTGCTCGAGCACGCTCGCGTGATCGCCCCGCGACCAGGCGTCGATGATCGCGTGGTCGGCCGCGGCGGCTTCGGGGGTGAAGATGTGCTCCTCGTCGGCGGCCTCGTGCGCACGCAGCTTGGTGAGGGGATGGAAGGTGTGGCTGAGGGCCCCCGAGCCGAGCAGCACCACGCGTAGGTCACTCTCGGCGACCGCGCGGGCGATCACGCGGCCGACCGTCGCGAAGTCCGACGGCTCGGCCGTCTGGCAGAGGCTGACCGAGATCCACGCCTCGGGACCCTGGAGGAACGGCAGCAAGTTCGTCGTGGCGTAGGTGATGGGCAGGTGTTCGTTGTCGATCGGCGTGATCCAGCAGTCCGGCGTATCCGAGGCGATCTCGCCGACCAAGCGGGCGAACGACGGATTGCCCGGCACGTCGTAGGGAACGCTCGACATGCCTCGCGGCAGCTCTTCGGAGGTGAAGAAGCCGAGCCGCCGCTCGGCGGCCGTGATGACGAACTCCACGGTCGTGAACCAGTGGCTGTCAAAGACGATGACGAGGTCCGGGCGCAGTCGATCAAAGACCTCGCGGCGCAGCTCGTGCAGGCCGGTGTAGAGCGTGCTCTCGCGCCCGTTGTTGAGCGCCCGCCGCTCCGCGTCGGGCAGAACGATGGTGGGAACGTGTGCGACGATGCCCGCACCGACGATGTCACCCATGGGTGGTGTCCTCCTTGACCTGGAACGTCTTAAGGTCGCTGTAGAAGTCGAGTGCGTAGTCGCCGCCCTCGCGTCCGATGCCGCTGATTCCCGTACCGCCGAAGGGTGCGGTGAGATCGCGTACGAGGAACGTGTTGACCCCGATGGTGCCGGCGCGCACCCTCTCGCCGAGTCGCTCGGCGCGCGCCTGGTCCGAGGTGTAGACGATCGCCGAGAGTCCGTAGGGGGTCGAGTTGGCGAGCGAGATCGCCTCGTCCTCGTCGGCGAAGGTCTGAAACGTGAGGACGGGGCCGAAGACCTCGTGCTGGACGATCTCGGCGTCGTTGGAGTGCGGTTCAATCAGCGTCGGCCGGTACCAGAGGCCGTCGCCGCGCAGGCGCTCGCCCCCGAAGACGACGCGATCGCCGTGGGCGCGGGCGCGCTCGACGAAGCCCTCGACGCGCGCCAAGTGCTCGGGGTGAATGAGGGGCGAGATGGTGGTCGACGGGTCGCGGCTGTCGCCCAGGACGTGCGCGGCGGTCGCGGCTTCGAAGCGCGCGAGGAACTCGTGTTTCGCCGAGTCCTCCACCAGAAGTCGGGTTCCCGCCAGGCACACCTGGCCGGCGTCGTCGTACATCACCGCGGCCTTGGCCGCGGCGGCGTCCAGGTCGGCGTCAGCGAAGACGATGAAGGGCCCCTTGCCACCCAGTTCGGCGGTGAAGGGGGTGAGATTGCGCGCGGCCGCCACGCCGATGGCACGACCGGTCTCGGGCGAACCCGTAAAGGAGATGCGCCGCACGCGGTGATCGGCGACGAGCGCGGCGCCCACTTCCTCGCCGATGCCTTGGACGAGGTTGAAGACCCCGGGGGGAAAGCCGGCCTCGTCGACGAGATCCATCAACACCGAACAACTCAGTGGCGCCCACTCGGCCGGCTTCAAGATGACGGTGTTGCCCGCGGCGAGTGCGGGCGCGCACTTCCACGTCGAGAGCATGAAGGGCGCGTTCCACGGGGTGATCACGACGGTGGGCCCCGCGGGCATTCGCATGACGGCGTTGTGGGTGCCGTTGGAGTCCCAGCGGCGCGAGTGGTAGTCGACCGCGAGATCGGCGTAGGCGCGGAAGTTGCGCGCCCCCCGAGAGATGACGCGCTTCTGGAGGCTCTCGAGGAGCATCGCCATGTCGAGGCACTCAACCGCGGCGAGTCGCTCGACGTTCTCGTCGATGAGATCGGCCAAACGGTGCAGATAGGCAGCGCGCTCCGCGGCGCTCTTGGCCGCCCAGGCGGGAAACGCCCCGAGGGCCGCGCGCAGGGCCGCGTCGGCGTCGGCCCCGTTGCCGCGGCTGACGTCGGCGAGCTTCACGTTCCAATCGAGCGGTGAGCGGTCCTCGAAGGTCTGACTCGCATCTACCCGGGCGCCGTTGATGAAGTGCCCCGTCGCGACCTGGACCCCGGCGACGTCGACCCGCTTGCCGTTCACGACTCGAACCTCGGGTGCACGCTGGGGTAGGGGAGGGCGGAGCGGTCCGTGGGCGCGGGACGGCGTTGGCCGCGGAACTCCCACTCGCCGCCGAGCGCGGTGGAGAGCACCTCTTCGCTGGCGGTGGGTTGGGCACCCACCTCGTCGCTGACGGGGGCGGGTGAGGAGACGACGTGATTGGTCAAGGCGCCCAGTCCTTCGACCTCGACCGTGACGACGTCGCCCGGTTCGACGGGCCGGGACGTGGCGGGCGTGCCCGAAAGGATGACGTCGCCGGGCTCGAGGGTGATGAGGCGGGCGAGATCGGTCACCAGGTAGTGCATGTCCCAGGCCATCTCGTCGGTCGAACCGTCCTGGCGCAGCTCGCCGTTGACGTATGTGCGCAGGTACTTCGAGTGAAAGTCCCAGTCCGTGACGAGTCCCGGTCCCAGGGGGGCGAGCGTGTCGGCGCCCTTGACGCGCAGCATCGAGCCGGCGTCGGTGTCGCGGAAGTCGTGCAGGCCGAAGTCGTTGGCGATCGTGTAGCCGGCGATGTAGCGGGCCGCATCCGCAAGGGCGATGTTGCGCGCACGCTGACCGATCACGATGGCCACTTCGCCCTCGTAGTTGAGGTAGTGACAGTTCGACGGTCGCACCACCGCGCCGCCGTGGGAGTTGAGGGCCGAGACCGGCTTGTGGAACCAGGTGGGTGCGGGGGGCAGTCCGATGCCGAACTCGCGCACGCGACTGATGTGATTGAGGTGGCAGCACAGAATCTTGGTGGGCGACACCGGGCTGAGATGCGTGGCGTCACTTGCGAGAACGCGACGCCCGTCGGGGGCGACGAGATCGTCGCCGTCGCGAACCACGTCGACGACGTTGCCCTCTAACAGGATGCGACGATGTTCCACGGCCCCCCAGATCGTTTGTGATCAAATGATTCACCCATGTTACAAATCGCTCGCCGTTGTCGTGCTACGTTCGCCATCGTCAGTAAGGGGGGTCTTAGATGAGTGATGGCTTCGATCGCGTGCGGGTCCTGTGGCCCGATCACCTAGGGCTGGCCCGTGGCAAGTACGTGCCGGCGAGTCTGGCCGAGCGCGGCACGCACCACTGCACGGGAACCTGGTCACTGGGCTACGACCGTGGCATGACGCCCGAGACGGTCGGCAGCTACTGGAACGAGGGGCTGCCGGACTTCGAAGCGGTCTATGACATGTCCGAACTTCGCCCCGGCTGGGAGGCCAACACGCGCGTCGTCGTGGCCGATCTCGTGCGCGAGGGCCAGCCGGTGTCGGTCGCACCGCGCAGCGCGCTCAAGAAGGCGGTCGCCGACTGGCGGGCCCTGGGCTACGAGGCCCACGTTGGCATGGAGTTCGAGGCCTACGTCTTCGCCCCCGACGGCAACGGCGGCTGGCGTCCGCTCGACACCCCTGGCGCCTTCGTCTACGGCACGGGGCCGGCGGTGGATCCCCACGGCCTCGTCGACGCCATCTGGCAGGCCTGCTCCGAGGCGCAGATCCCCCTGGAATCGGTCAACTCCGAGTACGACACCCCCCAGTTCGAGTTCACCCTGCGCTACGCCGACGCCCTGCGCGCGGCCGACGAAGGCTTCCTCTTCAAGGTGTTGGCCCGCGAGGTGGCCCACCGCATGGGACTGCTCGTGACCTTCATGGGCAAGCCGCTGTCGGATCGCGGCGGATCGGGTTTGCACATCAACTTCTCCTTCACCGACGTCACCGGCGCCAACGTCATCAACGACGCCGCCCAGCCTGATGGGATCTCCACCCTGGCGAAGAACGTCATCGGCGGGCTCCTCGCGCACCACCAGAGTCTCGCGGGGCTCTGCGCGCCGACCGTGAACGCCTACAAGCGGCTGCGGCCAGCGTCGCTGTCGGGCTACTGGGCCAACTGGGGCTACGACCACCGAGGCGCGACGATCCGCATCCCGGGCGAGCGCGGCGCGGCCGCGCGCCTCGAGCACCGACTCAGCGACGGCGCCGCAGTGGTGCACACGGCGGTCGCGGCCGTGCTGCAGGCGTCACTCTTGGGATTCACCGGGGGCGTGGATCCGGGTGCGCCCGAGGGGGGCAACGGCCTCGACACGATCGACGCGACGCTCGGGGTTCCCCATTCGCTCACCGAAGCGCTCGACGCGCTAGAGGCCGATGGCGACCTGGTCGCGGCCGTCGGTGCCGACCTTGTTGCTCAGCACCTCTCGGTCAAGCGCTCGGAGTGGGAGCGCTACCTGGCGGCCACGACCGACTGGGAACTGCGCGAGTACCTGCCGTTCCTCTAGCCTCAGCGCCAGGTGACGGCGATCGGCATCTTCTTGACGCCGCTGATGAAGTTCGAGCGCAGTCGCTCGTTCTCTCCCGCGGATTCGACACCTGACCAGCGCGCAGCGATCTCTTCGAAGAGCACGCGCATCTCGAGCCGCGCGAGGTGGGCACCGAGGCACAGGTGCGGGCTGTGCAGTCCAAAGGTCACGTGGTCATTGGGCGTGCGCTCGGGATCGAAGTCGTAGGGCGCCGCGAAGTGCGACTCGTCGTAGTTGGCCGAGACGAACCACATCACGACCTTGTCGCCCGCTCGCAGCGTCTTGCCGTGCAACTCGGTGTCCTGGGTCACGGTGCGGCGAAAGTGCATCGTGACGCTCGCCCAGCGCAGCATCTCTTCGACGAGTGCCTTGCGCTGCTCGAGGGTCATCGTGGGCAGCGCCGCCAAGAGCTCGGGACGTTCGATGAGTGTCTGCAGGCCCGACGTCATCGAGTAGCGCGTCGTGTCGTTGCCGGCGGCCACCATCAGCGTGAAGAAGTTCTTCAGCGCCAGGTCGTCAAGGGACTCGCCGTCGGCCGTCGGCTCGAGCAGCGCGGAGAGGACGTCGTGGGTTGGCGTGATGCGCCGCTCGGCGAGTGCCTGGTTCGCGTACTCGAAAAGTTCGAGGGCGACCGGACTGCGAAAGGGGAGCAGTCGGTACTGCGAGGTGTCGACTTGGTCGACGACGTAGTCGGTGAAGTCCGGGTCGGTGTTGCCGATCAGCGCGTCGCCGCGGCTCACCAGCCACTCCAGGTCATCCGCGGGCAGGCCCAGGAGTCGTCCGAGCATGCGCATGGGCAGTTCGCGCGCCACGCCACGCACGAAGTCAAAGTGAGTCTCACCGCGGTGTGCGTCGAGAACCTCGGCCGCGAGTTCGCGCACCACGTCTTCGTAGGCGGCGACGGACTTGGGGGCGAAGGGTCGACTCACGAGTCGGCGCAGGCGGGTGTGCTCGGGGGCGTCCATCTCCATCAGAGTGCGCCGCGCCTCGGTCTCCTCCTCGTCCATGTCTTCGAGTCGAATGCCCTGACGCGAGGAGAACGTCTCGGTGGTGCGCGAGACGGTGAGCAGATCGGCGTGGGTCGTCACCGACCAGAAGCCGCGGCCGTCGACTTCGGGGGTCCAGTGCACCGGATCGTTCTCGCGCAGGTAGGCGAATGTCTCGTGCGGCACGCCGTTGACGTAGACGTCGTGATCCGTGATGTCTATCAAGTGCTCAGACACAGTCCCCTCCTGGCCGTGGTTTGAACCCAAACGACTTGGCCATTACAGCACACGCGTAGGCGTCCTCGTATATTGAACCAATGGGAAAACCTCTCATCGGCATCACGGGGCGCCGCTGGCCGGCCACGACGCTGGGCCACCACGTCCCCTACGCCATGAACGACCTGCACTTCGACCTTCACTTCACCGACTATCCGCGATCGGTCGCCCTCGCCGGGGGACTGCCGGTAGAGCTCGCGCGCGACGCCGACGTCGACGCCCTGGTCGAGCGCCTCGACGGATTGGTGCTCTCGGGCGGCGCCGACGTCGACCCCGACCTCTACGGCGCGGAGCCGGACGTCAACCTGGGCGCCGTCGAGCGTGAACGCGACGAGTGGGAGCTCGCTCTCTTTTCGGCCGCGCGGCGCCTCGATCTGCCGATCCTCGCGATCTGTCGAGGATTTCAACTCCTCAACGTGGCCCTCGGTGGCACGTTGAACCAGCACGTCGAACTCGACGAAGGGGCCGGACACCCCCAGTGGGACGTCGATGGGCGCACGCCGACGCACTCGGTGAACGTCGTGGCGGGCACGCGCACCGCGTCGATCTTGCCCTCGACCTGGCCGGTCAACTCGCTGCACCACCAGACGGTCGAGACGGTGGGCGAGGGACTCATCATCACCGCGCGGGCGAGCGACGGCGTGGTCGAAGGCGTCGAATCGCCCGATGGCTCGGTCCTCGCCGTGCAGTGGCACCCCGAGATGCTGGGCCACCCGGATCCGACGTTTGCCTGGCTGGTGGCCGAGGCGAGTTCGCGGATGGCAAAAGTAAGAAACTGAGAATCTCGATCCTTGACGCAACTCGTTTGACCCCGTACATTTTCGGCCACGGCCGGGGGGCCTGGCAGTAGCGACATGGCGGGGGACCGATGGCCGAGGCAAAGCACGCAAAAACAACTCTGGGTGGTAAGCGCCAACTCACGCTGATCGATACGATCGCCCAGTCGGTGGGGCTGATGGGGCCAGTCTTCTCGATCGCCTTCTTGGTGCCCCTGCTGGTGGGCATGAACGCCTCGGGCAACGGCGCCGGCAACGCAGCGCCGTTGGCGGTGGTGATCGCGACCATCGGTGTCTTCGGACTGGGCTGGATCGTGGCCGAGTACACCCGCAAGATCCAGGCCGCGGGATCGCTCTATGACTACGTCACCGACGGTCTCGGCGGGCGGGTGGGTACGGCTGCGGGCTGGCTGTACTACACGGGCATGCTGGCCCTCGGCGCGGGCATCTTGCCGATCATCGGCGGCACCATCCATGACACGCTGCAGGGCGAATTCAACGTGGCGCCGTTTTCCTACGTCGTCTGGGACGTCTTGCTGCTGGCGATCGTCGCGGCGATCCTGTTCTTTGGCGTGATGATCTCCACTCGAGCCCAGCTGGTCCTCGCCCTGACGTCGGTGACGGTCGTCTTGATCTTCTCGATCTTCGTCATTGGCAAGAGCGGCGGGATTCACCACGTGGCCACGGCCTTCTCGCCGTCGGGCTCGCCGACGCACTGGAAGGGCGTCCTCTTCGGCGTCCTCTACGGCGTGCTGCTCTTCACGGGTTTTGAGACCTCGGCCAACCTCGGTGAGGAGACCCGCGACCCCCACCACAACATCCCACGGGCCGTTCTGATCTCGGTGCTGGCCATCGCCGGCTTCTACGTGATCGGCTCCTTCGCTCAGGTGGCGGGCTATCACTTCAGCCTCAACCTGCTGGGCAAGAACGTCGCCGCACCGCTCTTTGGACTGGCCGGACCGGCCAGCCAGGGTGGCTTCGCCTCCGTCGCGGTTCGACGTCTCGTCGAGCTCGTCGTGATCTTCGACATGATCGCCGTGTTGATCGGCTGTGCGACGTCGGCGTCGCGCGGCGTCTTCGCGCTGGCGCGCGACTCGCGCATGCCCAAGCCCCTCGCCACGATCTCTCGTCACGGCACACCGCTCGGGGCGAGCAACTTCGTCGTGTTCGTCTACGCGGTAGTCATCACCCTCGTGCTGACTTCGACACTCTTCGCGCTGCCCCAGTCGCCCGAGTACGTATCGATGTTCTACTTCCTCTCGACCTACGGCGGCTTTGCGATCGCGGTGATCTACCTGTTGATCTCGGTGGGCGCCCTGCGCGGTCTCAAGAGCGCGGGCAAGTCCTGGCAGCTCTACTCAGCGAGCACCGTCGCCATCCTCGTGACCGCGGCCGCCATCTTCGGCGCCGTGTACAAGGTCACCGCGCCGCTCGTCTACGCGCCGTACGCGGCGGTCGTGATCCTGGTGATCGGGCTCATTGCCTCCTCGATGGTGCCCGCGGCGCCCTCGGGGACCGCCGACTTCTCAGGTTTGAATGAGGCCGAGCAGGGTCCCCTCAAGATCTAGAGAGAGCCACGGTGCGCGTCTCGAGGTCAAGCAGCGACGTCTTCACGTCGAGGCCGCCGGCGTAGCCGCCGAGGCCGTCGCTCGCCACCACGCGGTGACAGGGCACGATGATCGCCAGCGGGTTGCGACCGTTGGCTTGACCCACGGCGCGATAGGCCGTGGGTCGGCCGACGCGTGCGGCGAGCTGGGCGTAGGTGATTACCTCGCCGTAGGGAATGAGAGAGAGCTGACGCCACACCTCGAGTTGAAAGGACGTTCCCATCGGCGCGAGCGGCACGTCGAAGGCGGTGCGCGTCCCCGCGAAGTACTCGGTGAGCTCAGTTGCCGCGAGATCCAGCACGCGCGACGATCCGGTGGTGGGTTCGAGAGAGACTGCGTGATTCGCCAGGTGGATTCGCGTCAGCGCCTCGTGCGATCCTTCGAGGACGAGGCGTCCAATCGGTGTCGCCAGGGCCAGTCGGTTGAGTGAAGCGGTCACGATGTCTCCTTCGTGTCAGTGTCCGGGTTGAGGAAGTGGGTGGGCCCACAGGTGGGCCATCGCGTAGCTGCGCCACGGTCGCCAGGCTTCGGCGAGGCGAGCGAGCTCGCGCGCTTCGACGGGCAGCCCGAGGGCACCGGCGGCCCGCAGGACGCCGAGGTCGCTCGGAAGGAACGCGTCGGGATCGCGCAACGCACGCAGCGCGACGTACTCGGCCGTCCACGGGCCCACCCCGGGCAGGGAGAGAAGCGCGCGTCGCAACTCGCTCGGATCGGCACCGGGGTCGATCACGAGATCGCCCGAGTGGACTGCCGCCGCCAGCGCGGCCAACGCGCGTCGTCGGGCGTGGGGCATCGCGAAGAGTTCGGGATTTCGCGCGTACAGCTCGAGCAGGGCCTCAGCGGTGGGAAAGAGGTGGGTGATGGTGCCGCGCGGCTCGGTGAAGCGCTCGCCGACGGCCTGCACGAGGCGCGCGGCGACGGTGCGCGCTCCGGCCACTGAGACCTGTTGGCCGATGACCGCGCGCACCGCGAGCTCGAACCCGTCGGTCGCACCGGCGATGCGCCACCCTGGTTCGGCCGCGACGAGTGAACCGATCCAGGGGTCCTCACCGAGGGCTTCGAGAATCGCCAGGGGATCGGCGTCGAGGTCGAGCAACTGGCGACAGCGCGCGACCGCGGCCGTGAGGTCACGCAGGTCAGAGAGGAAGAGGCGCGCGAGCACGAAGATTGGTCCCTGATTGACTTGCGGACCCGGGCAGAGCTCGACGACAGCCTGGCCACGGGGCAGGCGCAGGCTGCGCCGATACGTCGTCCCGTCGTAGTCTTCAACGCCCGGAATCGCACGAGCGCCGAGGAATTCGAGGATGCTCGCGGGCGCGAACGGACGCCGGGCGGGCAGTCGCAACTCGATGCCGTGCGTGGCCCAGTCCGGTGTGGTGCGCGTCGCGCCCGTGCGCCGTCGCAGCTCGCTCGGCGTGCGCGCGAAGACCTGTCGGACGGTCTCGTTGCACTGGCGCACGCTGGCGAAGCCCGCGGCGTAGGCGATCTGGGTAATCGGCAGGTCGGTGGTCTCGAGAAGTGTGCGCACGTTCTGGCAGCGCTGGGCCCTCGCGAGGGCCAGGGGTCCCGCGCCGACGTGGCCGCTAATCACGCGGTTGAGGTGCCGCTCGCTGTAGCCCAGGCGTTCGGATAGGCCCTTCACGCCTTCGCGATCGACCACACCGTCGCGGATGAGGCGCATCGCACGCGCCACCACGTCGGCGCGAACGTTCCACTCGGGAGAACCGGGCGTCGCGTCGGGACGGCAACGCAGGCAGGCGCGAAGTCCGGCCTGTTGGGCCGACGCGGCCGTCGCGAAGAAACGGACGTTCTCACGCCGCGGGGTGCGCGCCGGACAGCTCGGTCGGCAGTAGATGCCGGTCGTGAGGACGCCGGTGACGAACACACCGTCGAAGCGGGCGTCCTTGCTTCTGGCGGCTTGGTAGCAGCGCTCGGCGTCGTCGATCACGTCTCAATTGTGACCGCTGGGGGCACCTCGAACTAGCGGAAAACGGACACGGCAGTCCGCCTCGAGAACTTCAGGGATGTGCGAGGCCGGCGCCGAGGGCGAATCCGGCCGCGCACAGCAGTGGGGTAGAGGTGATCAGGGCCGCGGCGTATCCCCAGTGGTGCTCGCGCTGGAGGATCGCCGGGATGGCGAAGGCCGACGAGAAGGTGGTGAGGCCTCCGCAGAAGCCGGTGAGGATGACCGCGCGGGCCGTGGCGTCGACGGGGGAGACGAGCTGGTAGGCCACCCAGCCGGCGATCGCGCAGCCGAGCGCGTTCGCACCCACCGTCGCCCACGGACGTCGGGTGGGGTGGTGGCGGCGGACCGCGTACTCAACGAGGAAGCGCACGACCGCGCCCAGGGCGCCAGCGAGCGAGACGTAAAGGGTGGTCATCGCCGGGGCCCCATGGTTCGAAGGCCGAGCCAGGCTGCGAGCAGGCCACTGGCCACGGCTCCCCCGGCGACGCCCAGGCTGGCCGGAACAGAGAGATGCCAGATCTCCCCGAGGGACACGAAGAGGCTCGAGTAAGAGGTGAAACCGCCGAGCAGGCCGGTGACGAGTAAGAGCCGCATCGGGTCGTTCGGGTCGTGGTGGCGCAGGATCCCGCGCAACAGCACGACGGCCGCGTAGACGCCCAGGAAGTTGATCCCGAGCAGCACCCACGGTACGTGGCTGGACCACGATGGGTGTGCCACCCGGACAAAGGTGGCGACGTTGCTGCTCACGTAGGTGCTCGAGTTCGGCAGAGACGGCGTCGCCGCGCTCTGCAGGCGAAGCGCCAGGTCCCGCGCCAGCGTGCCCACAGCGCCGCCTCCGGCCACCAGCGCGACCGCCAGGGCCATCTGGCGGGGCGAGAGGGAAATCGTCGAGCGCATTGACCATCGAACCTAGTGGGCGCGTTGGGAGCCTTTGGAGATAGACAAACACTGCCTTCTGGGCGTTTTCCCTCGCACTTTACATAACGAACATTATCGGCCCAAGTGGTACTCAGGGTTGATATACTTCGCCTATGCGTCGGTTACTGGTGGCCGCCTTGTTCGTGGCGTCAAGCGTGGGTCTCTACGCCCTGCCGGCGACGGCCGATAACTCCGGCAAGGTGACGCTTTCGTACGACTTCAGCGCGAACAACGCGGCGCCGTCGGCCAGCGGGCCGAATTTCATCATCGAGGTCGACGTTTTGCCCGAGCACACGCCCGGCGTCGTGCGAGTGGTCGCCGTGGCGCCGGACAATTCGGGTGTGAACAACATCGTCTGCCGTTTCCAGACCGTCGACAAGAGCCAGGTGAGTTGCAGCTTCAACTTCAGCGCCGCGGGCACGTGGAAGATTCACGCGCAGTACGCAACGGACACGAACTCCGACGTCTCGGCCTGGGCCGTGACGAACATCCGCGTCGGCTACTAGGACCCGTGGCGCGGTTCCGCGTCCTCTGGGGTGACCCGATGCGCGGGTTAGAACAAGTCATCGTCGACGCCCATGATCTCGACGAAGCTCTCGTCACGGCACACGAACTTCGCCCTGATCTGGCGCGACCCCGTGTGGGCTTTCTCATTGAGGCGGCCCACCCGCTGGCCTAGGCTGCGGCCATGAACTCACTCTTTGACGTGACGGGCAAGGTCGTTTTGGTGACCGGCGGGAGCCGCGGGATCGGCGAGATGATCGCTCGCGGATTCGTCGACGCGGGGGCGAAGGTCTACATCTCCTCGCGCAAAGCCGATGCCTGCCAGGAACTCGCCGAGGAGCTCTCCGCGATCGGCACCTGTGTCGCGCTGCCGGCCAACCTCTCGAGCGAAGAGGGCTGTCGGATCCTTGCCGACCAGATCGGTGAACGAGAGAGCCACCTGGACGTGCTGGTGAACAACGCCGGCGCCACCTGGGGGGCGCCAATGGCCGACTACGACGAGGCGGCCTTCGAGCGTGTCCTCGCGCTGAACGTGAAGGGTGTGTTTCATCTCACCAAGTTCTTGCGTCCTCGCCTCGAAGCCAACGCCAGTGCCGACGCGCCAGCGCGCGTGATCAACATCGGCTCGATCGACGGATTGCACGTTCCGGCAATGGAAACCTACGCCTATTCGGCGTCCAAGGCGGCCGTCCACCAGTTGACCCGCCATCTCGCCAAAGCCCTCGCTCCCCTGGTGACGGTCAACGCCATCGCCCCGGGACCCTTTGAATCCAAGATGATGCACGCGACACTCGAGGCCTTCGGCGACGAGATCGCCGCCGCGGCGCCGATGCGGCGCATCGGCCGTCCGGCGGACATGGCGGGCGCGGCGATCTTCCTGGCCTCTCCGGCGGCCAGCTACGTCACGGGCGCCATCTTGCCGGTCGACGGGGGCATCGCGACCCTGGCGTAGCCCGTTGCGGGTGGAGGTCTAATGGGTGAACTCATGACGGCGTGGGTCGTCGAAAGTCCGGGAGCTATCGACACTGGGCCTGTCGTACGTCGCGACATTCCCGTACCCCACCCCGGACCCGGTCAGATCCGACTACGCGTGCTGACCTGTGGTGTGTGCCGCACGGATCTCCACCTCGCCGAGGGAGACCTCGCGCCCCAGCGTGCGGGCGTTGTGCCGGGCCACGAGGTGGTCGGGATCGTCGACGAACTCGGTGCGGGCGCGAGACGATACGAAGAAGGAGACCGCGTCGGCGCAGCCTGGCTCGCGAGCACGTGCGCGGTGTGCCGATTCTGTCGGAGCGGGCGTGAGAATCTCTGCCTCTCGCCCACCTTCACCGGCTGGGACGTCAACGGTGGCTACGCGCCCTACGTGGTGGTGAATGAGGACTTCGCCTACGCACTCCCGAGCCAATTCAGCGACCTCCACGCCGCGCCGCTGCTCTGCGCGGGCATCATTGGCTATCGCGCCCTGCGGCGCAGCGGGTTGGAGCCGGGAGGTCGCTTGGGCATCTACGGGTTCGGCGGCTCGGCGCACCTCACGGCGCAGATTGCCCTGGCCGAGGGGGCACGAGTGCACGTGATGACGCGCTCGGCCGAGGCGCGGCAGCTGGCGCTCTCGCTCGGGGCGACAAGCGTTGGTGGCGCGAGCGACCCGCCGCCCGAGCCACTCGACGCGGCGATCCTCTTCGCGCCCGTGGGCACTCTGGTGCCCAGCGCCCTCGCCGCCCTCGATCGCGGTGGAACGCTCGCCGTCGCTGGCATCTACCTCAGCGACATTCCCCCTCTCAACTACGATGCGCACCTGTTTCAGGAGCGGAGCCTGAGGAGCGTGACGGCCAACACACGCTCCGACGGCGAGGAGTTCCTCGAGCTCGCCTCTCGCATCGGCCTCGAGACGACGGTGGTCCCCTACCCCTTTAGTCGCGCCGACGAAGCGCTGCGCGATCTCGCCCACGATCGAGTGACCGGCGCGGCCGTACTCGTGGACTTCGAGTCAGACGACACCTAGTTCGACCGTTCAGCGGTGCCGCGACGGGTTCGCGTCCGCGGTCCCAGTGTCGCACCCGAGCCTCCGCGTGGCGAGTGACCTTCGGTGAAACGCCTCTCGGCGCGTGGAGTCGTTATACCTGATGGAGAGAAATTTACGAAGTCAGCGTGTCGACTGACACGTCGTCGTGCCCGCTGCCTAGTGCGGCTGCGTTCCGAGCGTGACGCTGAGCGTCAGATGCTTCGATCCGCGCACCACCTTCACGCTGATCTTGTCACCGGGGTGCAGCGACGAGAGCACGCTCGTGACGTCCTGGGCACTGTTGATCGTCGTGTTGTTGATTCCCACGATGACGTCGCCCTGCTTGATGCCCGCCGCGGCGGCGCCGGTGTTGGGGATCACGCTCATCACCACTGCGCCACTCGAGACCGTGAATCCGTACTGCAGCTGCAGCGTCGGGTTCATCGACATGATCTCCACGCCGATGAAGGCCCCGTGGTTGACCACGCTTTCACCGGCCAGCAGAGACTTGAAGAGCGACTTAATCGTCGCCACCGGAATGGCGAAACCGATGTTCTGCGCGCTGGTGCCGTCGGGCAGCGTGCCGGCTACCGCGGTGTTCATTCCGATCACGTTGCCGTGTGCGTCAAGGAGCGGACCGCCCGAGTTGCCAGGGTTGATCGCGGCGTCGGTTTGGATCATGTTGCTCAGCGTCTCGCTGGCCGAGCCCGAGCCCGCGGTAACGGTGCGCCCCAGCGCCGAGACGATGCCCTGGGTCACGGTGGGCGTACCCGCAGCCAGACCGAGGGCGTTGCCGATGGCCACCACGGCGTCACCGACGACGAGTGAGTTCGAGTTGCCGAAGGTGACCGCGGGCAGGCCGGACGCGCCGTTGATGCGAATCAGCGCGACGTCGTTCATGGGATTCGTGCCGACCAGCGTGGCCGGCAGACTCTTCGTCGAACCCGATCGCGTGACGCTGATCGAGCCCCCGTTGACGGCTGCGGCGATGACGTGGTTGTTCGTCACGACGAGACCGTTCGAGGAGACGATCATGCCGGTGCCCTGGTCTTCGCTGCCCTGGCCCTTCACGTCGATGGAGACCACCGAGGGCAGGACTCGGTCCACGAGGCTCGGGATCGTGAGTCCGCTCGGAAGCACCGCGCCGGTGGCCGGCGTGTTCGTCGAGTTGATGGTCACGCCGCCGTTGCCGGACGAGGGCGCGGCGTAGTGGCCGGCGAGACCTCCCACGAGGGCCGCGACGAGGAGAAGAGAAATCCGAGTTGACCAGGGGGTTCGCATGACGCGACCCTGCGAGGCGAGCGCCATGGCGTTCAGTTCGGCCTCGGGGGCCGCCGCAGCGCCACTCCCCTCCCCCGACACCGTGTCAGCGGCGTTGGCGCCAGCGACGTCGTCCTCTTCGGGCGCGCGGGGCGCGTCGACGACGGACGTCTCGGTCACGGGTTCGACGGACGAACTGAGCGTGGTGTCAGGCGAACTGGGCACGTTCTCAGCCACGTCATCGGTCGGCGATTCGTCGGCGGGGGGCGTCGCAAAATCACTCACGGGGTCATGTTAGGCACCGGGACCTAAATTTGGTCTAAAAGAAGATGAAATATTTGCCACGCGGGAAACGACTAGATTGGAAACCTATGTCTCGTCGCATTGAGATCGAAATCACCAGTCTGCAGGGCGACGTCGCCACGTGGCGCGCGGCCGGCGCCAAGCTGCCCAAGGGCGTGCTCAACGCGAGCCTCGTGCCCGGCGGCGCGGTCGTGGGCAACGTCTATCGCGCGGACGTGGAGCAGTACATGGAAGGCATGGAAGTGCTTTCGGTGATGGCGCCCAAGTCCGCCTCCCCGCTCGACCCGCGCAACGAGCGCATCGAACTGATCCCGGTCGCGAAGTCCGGCCCCGACGTCATCGTCACCTACGCGCCCAAGGGACGTGGCCCGCGCCGCGACGGTCGCGAGGGTGCCCGCGAGGGGGGTCGTGACGCAGGCCGCCCCGCAGGCCGTGACGCGCGCCGCTCTGGCCCGCGCGCCGACGGCGAGACCCGCGAGCGCCCGCGCCGCGACGGTGCGCCGCGCCCCGTAGGCGCGGAGCGCTCTGAGCGACCGGCACGCAGCGGATCCGCCCGTGGCGAGCGTCCCGTTCGCGGTGGTGCCCGCCCCCCTCGTCGCGATCGTCCGAGTGGACCGATCGCGCCCCCGGTGACGACCACTCACCGCAACGCCCTCCTCGCCACGCTCTCCCCCGAGCAGCTGCCGGTCGCCGAACAGCTGCTGCGCGGCGGAATGCCGGCTGTGCGGACCGCGGTGGCCGAGCAGAACAAGAACGCGACCGCTCAGGGACGGCCCACCGTCGATCCGGTCACCATCGATCGCATCGCGGAGGACCTTCTCGGTCGCACGAACCTCGCGATGTGGAAGGACCGCGCCGCCGGCGCCATCGGTGCGGGCAAGGAATTGCGCCTGCGCGAC
>DATIVP010000236.1:0-5572 GCA_035465755.1 Acidimicrobiales bacterium
GCGCCGTCCGGGCACGTCGAGGCCGAAGAGCAGGCCGAGGGAGGCCTCCGCGCTGGCCGGGTTGGCGTTGAAGGTGTCGTCGATCACCGTGACCCCCGAGGGGGCGAGCGCGACCTGCGCGCGATGCGCCACGTCCGAGAGGCTGGCGAGGCGCGCGATCACCTCGCCAGGGGCCAGACTCAGTTCGAGGGCCGCCGCCAGGGCGCAGGCGACGTTGGTCGCCTGCAGACCCGGTCGGGCCGCGAGCTCGCCGAGCTCGTCGCCACCGACGAACACGCGCCAGCGGGTCCCGGCCGTCACCACGACGTCGGCGTCACCGACTCGTGCGCTCGCGCTGACCACCTTCTTGCCGCTGTCACGCAGGCGCCTCACCCAGCCCGCCAGGCGCGAGTCGTCGACGTTGAGGATGACCGTTGAGGCGCGCTCGGTGATCTCGAACTTGGCCGACTCGATCACGTCCAGGCTGCCCATGCGCTCCAGGTGCACGGGCCCGATCGCGGTGACGATCGCGATCTCGGGTGGGCACCAGGCGCACAGGTCACGAATCTCGCCGGGGCCGTAGGTGCCCATCTCGGCGACGAAGACCCGGGTGCCGTCGGCCAGGTTCTCGTTGATCGCCCGCGACAGGCCGGCCTGGTTGTTGAAGCTGGCCGGCGAGGCCACCACCCCGGTGCCGGCCAGCAGGTCGGACAGGTGGTTCTTGGTCGAGGTCTTGCCGTAGGAACCGGTGACGCCCACCACCCGGGGGTGCACGGCGGTGAGTCGGCGCTGGGCGGCCTCGACGAAGCCGCGCGCCCGGCGACGCTCGTAGGGCGCGAGCGCGCGCGTCGCCGCGCTGATCAGCATGGGCACGGCCCACACCACGGCCGCTCCCAGCAGCCACGGTCGCGGCGCGAGCACGCCGAGGACCGCCACCGCGAGGCCCACGACGCCCACGAGGACCGCGATCGTGGTCAGACGCCGCGTGAAGCGCAGCGCTCCGGTGCGCCCGCGAAGTCCCAGTCCGGTGGGGGCGAAGACGCCGTAGGCGATCGTGGTCATGACCACCAAGGCGTCACTGTGCACGATCAGAGAAACGAGGAAGGCCACCACCAGTACGTGGCTGAGCGTCACCGGACGGCGATCCCTCACCCGGGCCGGGGCGCCGGCGGGCCCCACCGGGGGCGATGACCATCGCCCGAGGAAGCGGACCATCGCGCGCGGGTCGTAGTGCTCGCGCTGCAAGACGCGCAACCAGCGCGCCATCTGGGCGGCGAAGGCAATCGCCAGGCCGATCGAACCCCCGAGGACGAGGATCACGCGAGGGCCTCGAGGACCGCGCGCACCAACGCGTCGGGCGACTCAGTGGGCACCAGGTGGCCGGCGCCCTCGAGGACCGTCAAGCGCGCCGGCGCGCTGATCAAGCCCAGGGCGTGGCGCGCTACGTCCACCGGCACCTCGGTGTCGTGAGCGCCCCACACCAGGTGCACCGGCACTCTCAGGTGCGACAGCTCGTCCTCGTAACCCTCGGCGACCATCGTGACCAACACGTCACGGATCACGCCACTGGCGTTGCGGTAGTCGGCCGAGCCGTAGCGCTGACGGGCCGCTTCGAGGCGCGCGGGCGTGAGCAGGTGGCGGCGCGCGAGCGCGCGCACCATCCGATAGCGCCAGGGCGGCTTGCCCGGGGAACCTCTCAGCAGGGGGGCGCCGACGAGGATCACCTCGCGGAAGCGCTCGGGCTCGCGCGCGGCGAGCACCGCGGCCACGCGTCCGCCGAGGGAGTGACCGACGAGCACGAGATCGCCTCCCGCCTCGAGAATCGCCGGCGCCACCAGATCGGCGTAGTCGCGCGCACCACCGGCGTGCGACGGAGCGGGCGAGGCACCAAAGCCCGGCAGGTCGATGGCGAGAGAGGCGATCCCCCGCTCGGCCAGCTGGCGGGCCGCCACCGCGAAGTCCTGTCCGCGACGGGCCCAGCCGTGGAGCCAGATCACGCGAACGGGGCCCTCGCCAAAGGACTCGCCGAAGAGAGTTCCATCTCCGAGGGCTTTGAGCACCCCATCAGGTTACTGACACGCCGACGACGTGACGGGTGCCCGGTAGCGTCAGGGGGACCATGGCTGGCGAGGCAAACTTTTCGACCGACCTGCTCGACGGGCTGACCCCCGAGCAGCGCGAAGCGGTCATGTCGCCCGCCCGGCGACTGCTTGTGCGCGCGAGCGCCGGCTCGGGCAAGACCCACGTGCTGACCCTGCGCCTCTTGCGGCGCATCTCGTCCGGCGAGCTCGACGCGGACCAGGTGCTGGTGATGACCTTCACCCGCAAGGCCGGCGACGAGCTGCGCCGGCGTCTGGCGCGCGCAGGGGTGCGCGACGTGCGTGCCGGAACGTTCCATCGGGCAGCCATGACGATCGTGAACCAGTACCGCGAGGACCAGAGCCTGCGACCCCTGGTGATCGAGCCCCAGCGCCGTCGACTGGTCAGCGCCCTCGCCGCGCAACTGCGCGAGGCGGGCGAAGGTATCGAGGAGTGGCAGGTGCCGCGCCTGGAGCAGGAGATCGGCTGGGCCCTCGGCCAGGGTTTCAACGGAACCACCTACGCGAAGAACGCTAAGCGTCTCCACCGCGACCCGCCGCTGCCGCTCGCGCACTTCGCCGAAGCCCTGGACCGCTACGTCGGCCTCTGCCGCAGCCGCGGCGTGCTCGACTTCGACCTTCTGCTCGGCGAGGCGATCACTCTCTTGCGCGACGAGCCCGCGGTGCGCGCCTCGTTTCGTCACCGTACCCGCGCGCTCTCGGTCGACGAGACCCAGGACATGAACCCCCTGCAGTTCGCGTTGCTGCGCGAGATGGCCGGCGAGGACCCCGACCTGTTCTGCGTGGGCGACCCCAACCAATCCATCTACGGCTTCAACGGCGCCGCCCCTCGCCTGATCGAAGAGATCCTGCGCACCTGGCCCGACACCCTGGTGCTCGATCTGACCCGCAATCACCGCTCGACGGCGCACATCGTCGAAGTGGCCAACACGCTCTTAGAAGACGGAGCCGCGGGAATCGAACCGGCCAAGGACGACGGCGAGATTCCGATGGTGCGCCGTTACGACACCGATGACGACGAGGCTCGCCACGTCGCGGCCTGGCTCGCGGCGACGCACCGTGCGCAGAGCCCCTGGCGAACGATGGCGGTGCTCGCGCGCACCAACGCCCAGCTCGACGTCGTGGCGGCCCAGCTCGACGCGGCCGCCATCCCCCACAAGCGCAGCGGGCTCGAGCACGCTCCGGCCTCGGACCTGGCCGGTGGTGACCGTCGCCTCGACGACGACCACGCCGACGCCGTGACGCTCTCGACCATCCACCGCGCCAAGGGACTCGAGTTCCGCCACGTGGCGACGATCGGCTGGGCCGAGGGCGTCTTGCCCCACTACAACGCAACCGGCGCGAGCGACCTGGCCGAAGAGCGCCGTCTGGCCTACGTGGCTCTGACCCGGGCCGAGGAGACGCTCCTGGTCACGTGGAGCCGCGGGCGCAACGATCCTCGCTACCCCGACCGTTCCCCCTCGCGCTTTCTCGCCCCGGTCGAGGCCGCGATCGCCGCGATCGCGCGTCGCAACGCGCCCCTCGAGGGCGACGCGCGTCGCGCGCGACTGGCCGCGATTCGCGCCGAGTTGGAGGCCTCTTCCGCACTAGCGTGGCCTGACGATGGACGTCACGACGCTTCGCGCTGAGTTGCTCGAGATCCTCGACGCGTCGCAGGTCACCTTCTCACCGGCACACCGCCCCGACGACCTGCACGACGAATCACTGCATCCGGTTCCGAGCGATCCGTTCGCGGTCCTTCGCCCCACCAGCACCTCGCAGGTCGCGGCCCTGTGCGCCCTCGCCACACGCCACGCGCTGGCGATCACCGCGCGCGGCTCGGGCACCGGCCTCTCGGGCGGGGCCACTCCGGTCACCGGGGGCCTGGTGGTGAGCTTCGACCAGATGAAGAGCGTCGTCTCCCTCGACCTCGAGGACCACGTCGCCGTCGTGCAGCCGGGCATCACGCTGCGCGAGCTCAACGACGAACTGGCCGGGACGGGACTGCGCTATCCGGTTCATCCCGGCGAGCTCTCCGGGTCCCTCGGCGGCAACGTCAACACCAACGCCGGCGGGATGCGCGCGGTGCGCCACGGCGTCACGCGTCGCCACGTCCTCGGACTCGAGGTCGTCCTCGCCGACGGGACGATCCTGCGCACCGGCGCACCCGTGGTGAAGAACTCCTCGGGATACGACCTGACCCAGCTCATCATCGGCAGCGAGGGCACGTTAGCGCTCGTCACCGAAGTCACCCTGGCGCTCTCGCCGCGCCTCGAACACGGCGCGACACTGCTGGTTCCCTTCGCCGACCTCGACGCGGTGACCGCAGTGGTGCCGCGGATCGTGGCCGCCGGACTGCAGCCCTCCATGCTCGAATACATCGATCTCATCACGATGGGAGCGATCACGGGCGCGACGGGTCTGGACCTCGGCGTGGATGCCGAGGTCGCCGCACGCTGCGCCGCCTACCTCGTGGTCGTGCTCGAGACGCGCACCGCCGAACAGCTCGAACGCGACGTGGCCGACCTCGCCGCCCAGCTCGACGCGGCCGGCGCTCTCGAGGTCTACGTGCTCGCCGAGGGCGCCGCCGCGCGCCTCATCGAGGCCCGCGAACGCGTCTTCTGGGTCTCCAAGGCGGCGGGGGCCAACGAGATCATCGACGTCGTCGTTCCGCGCTCGAAGGTCACCACGCTGCTCGCTGAGGTCGGCGTGCTCGCCGAGCGCTACGGCGCCTTCATACCCGGCTGCGGCCACGTCGGCGACGGCAACGTGCACCTGTCGGTGTACCTGGCCGACGACGAAGCTCGCCATCAGCTGGTGCGCGACCTCTTCGCGCTCGGACTCGACCTGGGCGGCCAGATCTCGGGCGAGCACGGACTGGGCCGCGACAAGGCCGGCCACTACCGGGCCCTGACCGACCCGGCACTGCTCGACCTGCAGCGACGGGTGAAGGACGCCTTCGATCCGAACAACCTCCTCAACCCGTATCGCCACCTCGACGCGAGACCACTGCCGTGAACGGCGCCGACTCGCTGCTCGCGACGCTCTCGGCCAACGGCGTGACCGTCTGCTTCGCCAACCCCGGCACATCGGAGATGCACTTCGTCGCCGGACTCGACGACGCTGACGTTCGCGCGGTGCTGTGTCTCTTCGAGGGTGTGGCGACGGGCGCGGCCGACGGCTACGCGCGCGTCACCGGTCGGCCGGCGGCGACGCTGCTGCACCTCGGGCCGGGCCTGGCCAACGGCTGGGCCAACCTGCACAACGCGCGCCGCGCCCACTCTCCCGTCGTGAACATCGTGGGCGATCACGCCACCTACCACGCGCCCCTCGACGCGCCGCTGCAGAGCGACATCGCGGCGGTGGCCTCGGCGCTCGAGGGCTGGTTCCGGCGCAGCGAGCGCGCCGGCGACGTGGCGAGCGACGCCGCGGCCGCCATCGCCGCGGCCGCCGGCCCGCCCGGGCGCGTCGCCACCCTCGTCCTCGCGGCCGACGCCTCCTGGGGCGAGGCGTCG
>DATIVP010000237.1:0-2695 GCA_035465755.1 Acidimicrobiales bacterium
CAGACCGCCAAGCAGGTGCTGATGCAGCTCATTCGCGACATCCAGCGCCGCCAGATGTACGAGGAGTTCGCCAACCGCGAGGGCGACATCGTCTCGGGCACCGTTCAGCAGAACGACAACCGCTACACGCTGCTCGACCTCGGGCGCGTGGAGGCCCTCTTGCCCCAGGCCGAGCAGATCGCATTCGAGCGCTACGAGCACGGCGCGCGCATCAAGGTCTACATCGTCGAAGTGCGAAAGACCAACAAGGGCCCCCAGATCGTGGTGAGCCGCACTCACCCCGCCCTCGTCGCCAAGCTCTTCGAGATCGAGGTGCCCGAGATCGCCAACGGCATCGTCGAGATCAAGGCGCTGGCGCGTGAACCCGGGCACCGCTCCAAGATCGCCGTCGCCTCCAACGACCAGATGGTCGATCCCGTGGGCGCCTGCGTGGGCGCGCGCGGCTCTCGCGTGCGTAACATCACCAACGAGTTGCGCAGCGAGCGCATCGACGTCGTACCCTTCAGCGACGATCCCGTCGAGTTCATCCAGTCCGCGCTCGCCCCGGCGCGCGTGCGCGAGGTCCTGCTCAACGAGGAAGAGGGCGTCGCCACGGTGATCGTCCACGACCAGCAGCTGTCGCTCGCCATTGGCAAGGAGGGCCAGAACGCCCGCCTGGCCGCGCGTTTGACCGGCTGGCGCATCGACATCCGCTCCGAGAACGAGGGGGCGGAAGAAGAAGTGGTCGAAGAGGTCTGGACCGAGGGTGACGTGGTCGTCGACGAGACGGTTCGCGTCGTCGAGCACGACGCGGGAGCGACGGTGGAAGAGTCCGTCGTCGTGACCGACGCCGAGGGCCACCACGAGGAGATCGAGCTCGTCGAAGAGATCGAGCCCGTCGAGGTCGCGGTCCAAGAGGAGGGCGCGTAGCCCCGGTGCGAACCTGCGTGGTCTGTCGCGCGCGGCGTGACGACGATCACCTGGTGCGCGCCGGCCGGCGAGGCGGGCAGTGGTATGTGGGTCGCGGAGAGGGTCGCGGGGCGTGGTTCTGCGCCGACGGGACCTGCCGAGACCGTCTGGCAGCGGGTCAGCTCGCACGGGCGCTACGCGCGCCGGTGGGAGACACCGAGGCCGCGGCGCTGCTCGCGCTGCTGGCCGAGGGGCCAAGCGCGGGTGTAGTTGTGAAAGAATAGGTAGCCGTGCGTGCGAACACCACGCACGCAACACGAAGGACTGTTTTGGCGCTGAAGAAAATCCGGGTACACGAGCTCTCCAAGGAGCTCGGACTGACGAGCAAGGAGCTGCTGACGATCGCCCAGAAGCTGGGCATCGGAGCCTCCAGCCCGTCGGCGTCCATCGAGGACGCCCAGGCTGACCGCATCCGTCGACGCGTCGACGCCGACGGGCTGCGCCGCGAGACGCCGCCGGCCGAGCCGACGAAGGCCGCCAAGGCGACGAAGGCCGCCAAGGCCACCAAGGCGGCCCCCGCCGAGGCCGAGGTCCCCACGGTCGACGCGCGAGCCAGCGAGCCGCCCGTCGAGCACGCCCCCGCCCCGGCCGCCGTGTCGGTGGAAGAGACCCCGGCGCCCGAGGCGCCGGCCGCGGAGGAGACCGCGCCGCGCGTCGTTCGCTCGAGCGCCACCACCGCGCCCAAGGCCCCACCCGCGCGCACCGTCACCCCCGACGGGCCGACCACGATTCGCCCCACCCAGCGTCCGAGCGGCGACGGCGAGGCCGCGCCGCCGCGGCGCCCCCCGCTCAGCGCGACCGGTCGACCGATTCCCCCGCCGCCGGGTCGTCCCCTCAGCCCCTCGGGCCGTCCGATTCCCCCGCCGCCGGGCATGCGCCGCCCGCCGGCCGGCGCGCCCATGCGCCCTTCGACACCCGGTTCTCGCCCCATGAGCCCGCGCCCGTCGGGCGGCGCGCCGCGTCCCGGCGCCCCGCGCACCGGCGCGCCCGCCGGCGGCTTCCGCGGGGGAGCCCCGTCAACGTCAGGTCCAGGTCGTAGCGGCCTGGCCAGTCGTGGCGGCGGCGGCCCGCGCGGCAGCCAGCGCAAGACCACGCGCCGGCGCCGGCGCAACATGGAAGAGCTCGAGCCGACCCAGATGACGACGTGGGCGCCATCGAGCGCCCCGGTGCCCGAAGGCGAGATCATCATCGAGCGCGGCTCGACCGCGAAGGACGTCGGACCCAAGCTCAATCGCAGCGCCGCGGACATCATTCGCTTCTTGTTCCTCCAGGGCGAGATCGTCACCGCCGTGCAGGCACTCAGTGACGACATGATCGAGCTCTACGCCGCCGAAGTCGGCGCCGCGGTTCGCTTGGTGGACCCGGGCGAGCAGCAAGAGGCCGCCCTGCTGGCCAAGTTCTTCGACGAAGATGACCTCGACGACGAGATCCCGGCCGTGCCGCGACCGCCGGTCGTGACCGTGATGGGCCACGTCGACCACGGCAAGACCAAGCTGCTCGATCAGATCCGCAAGACCAACGTCGTCGCCGGCGAGGCCGGTGGCATCACCCAGCACATCGGCGCCTACCAGGTCAAGTGGCACAACAAGTCCATCGCCTTCCTCGACACGCCGGGCCACGAGGCCTTCACGGCGATGCGCGCGCGCGGCGCCAAAGTGACCGACATCGTCATCTTGGTGGTCGCGGCCGACGACGGAGTGATGCCCCAGACGATCGAGGCCATCAATCACGCCAAGGCCGCCGAGGT
>DATIVP010000238.1:0-5283 GCA_035465755.1 Acidimicrobiales bacterium
GCGGCCCAGGCCGCGGCGACGGTGTCCCGAGGCCACGTAGAGGATCTTCACTATCCCGCCTTCGAGCACCGCGAGGGAAACCGGCTCCACGTCTCGGCCGAGCCACAGGCATCCACGCTCGATGACGTCATCTATGTCGCCGAGGTCCTCGAAGATCGCCGATGCCCCTCGGACGCCGTTCGAACCATCGACCAGTTCGTTCCAGAGCGTGCGAACCTCGCCCGTCGCCTGGGCGACGTGTTCGAGGCGTAGCGCCACTGACCCGCCTCTTAGACGCAGTCGCGACAGAGCATCTTCGCCTCATCGGCGAGCTGGCTCGTCTTCTTGAGCAACCGGCAGGAGGAGCAGCGAAATTCGTCGTCCTGCTTGGGCAGGATCGCTTCGACCAGCTCGGCCGTCGGGTCGATCTCTCCGACCAAGTCGTCGTCGTCCTCGGGCGTGGTGGTGCGGCGAATGGTTTCGGCGAGCACCTCGTCGAGCGCCAATTCCACGTCCGCGTCGTCGGCGATGTCCTCGTCGTCCACCACGACGGCTTCCACGGGGACTTCGTCAGCTTCGAGCTCGACGTCGGCGTCGTCTTCGTCTTCGTCGGCGACGAGATCCTCCACGTCGACGCCGTCAGCGTCGTCGATCTCGGCCCCGACGATTTCTTCGTCGAAACCCTCGGCTAGCTCTTCTTCATCGAATACTTCGTCTGCGTCGCTGTTGCTGGCCATAGCTACCCTTCTATCTGGCGCTGGCAGTGTAGAACTTTTTCGGTGGCTCATGTGCCATTTCCCGTAAGGAAAGGCTAAACCTGAGTGCTACTCAACTTTCGAGGCGCCGGCGCTCGGCGCGACGTTCGGCCTCCAGGCGCTCGAGATCGGTGTCCGCGTGGTCCACAAAGGTCATGGCCCCTGCCAGGCCGTGGTGGCCGGCGACCTCGGCGATCAGTTCGTGCATGCGGTGCGCGACCCGTCGGTAGTTGGGATGTCCCTGCGGGCTCGAGCGCAACTCGATCAGGTGCATGGCCTCACGGGCGTTCATCTGCAGGACGTAGCGGATGCGAAAGGCCAGGGCCACCGCGTACTGGGCGCCCTGGGGGAAGTCGGCCACGAGGTCGTGATACAGCTCCGCTGAGCGCGCTAGTGACTCCTCATAGGGTGCGCCCAGTCCGGCCTCGGTGATGATCTCGGGCACGTCGTAGCCCAGGTCCACCGTCAGTGGCTGCCAGTCCACCGTCAAGAGGCGGTGGCGCTGCAGGTCCCGGAAGGCGCCGTAGTCGGTCACGAGCTCGAATCGGTAGTCAGTTCGCTCGAAGGCGCGTCCGGGCCGGTGTCGCCGATTCGCGCGCTCTCCGACGTAAGCGCGCAGCAGCTCGCCGCGGGATGCTGCGTCGAGTCCGGCGACCACGCGGCGCGCCTCCTCGTCGGACATGGTCGACGCTTCAAAGACAATGGCCTCGAGCACGCGTGTCTCGCCCTGTGGGTCATATCCCACCAGACGCACCTGATCACCCTCGTCGCGCGGCCGCGGCGCCGACCACGACTCAACGAGATCCGCGGTTCTGCGATGCGTGTCGGCCAGATACGCGGTCCACGCTCCCCCGCGCTCGGCGACGTTGAGCCGCTTGAGGAAGGACGGGATGACCTTGGCGAGCTCTTCGTACATCAAGCCCGCGTAGTCGCGCACTTCTTCGAGTGGGTGCGCGCGCATGCGCAACAGCAGGGCCTCGTAGGCTTGACCTGAGGCGTAGATCCCCAGGTTGGACAGGGCACTCGCGGGCAGCAAGCCGCGCACCGCGTCGAGGGCCTTGGCCCGGATTGCCTGGCGGTAGACGAAATCGGTGTCCTCGGGGGTCTTGGGGAAGCGTCGCGTCAGCCACTCGGTGAGCGTCTTGAGGAGTTGGCCGTAGGTGTCGAACATGCGGTCCATCTCACCGACGTAGCGCGCGCCGAAGCGCGATTCGAGGAGTTGCGCGTCGCGGTAGAAGCGATAGTGCCCGTTCGAGAGGCGCTTGTCGTAGCCCAGGTAGCGAGTCGACTGTTCGAGATAGCTCGCGAGCCGTCCCCGCTCAAGAACCTTGGTGAGGACGTTGCTGGCCTGTTCGCAGGCCAGGTGGACTCCGCCGAGCTGGGCGACCGAGTCATCTCCGTATTCGTAGAAGATCCGCTGGTAGAGCTCGTCGGCACGGCCAAGGCCCATCGTGGCGTCGATGGAGACGTCCCCACTGAGGTCCAGGTCGCCCGCGAACTCATCAAGGAAGAGACGCCGCAGGCTCTTCGAGGAACGCGAATAGCGTGCGAAGAGCGCACCCTTGACGACCTCGGGCAGATTCACCAGGGCGAAGACCGGGCCCTCAAGGTTCGTGAAGTACCGCCGCAGAACCGACTGCTCAGCGTCGGTGAACTCCTCGGCGACGTAGGGGTGCATGGGTAATCGAGATTAGAGCGCCGATCAGTCGAGCTGGTGGACGCTGAAACTTCCCGCGACCACGCTGCGCATGATGGCCTCGCGGGCCTCGCGGGCGACCGCCACGACCCCGTAGCGCGGTGACAGCCGCGTCACCTGCTCACAGAGATCTGCCACCTGCTTGGCGTTTCTCACGAAATCCCCTGGTGAAGTCTGGCCCAACTCGAGGTCGGCCAGGTCGAGCACGGTGCCCAGGGACGCCCCACGGGCCCAGGCGGCGATGACCGTAGCGAAGCGGCCGTCGGGCTCGCGGGTGTGGGGCACCGAGAACTCGTCCTCGAGGTTCGAGAGCGTCGCGGCCTCGACGGCGATCTCGCCCAGGCGCTCAGCGATCGCGTCGCGCCGCTGGGGCCCCAGCCGGTCGTTGATGGCTCGACGGCGCTTCACGGGCACCTGACGGCCCGCGTGGAGGGGTTTGGCGGAGCGCTTGGATTCAAAGACGAAGGCCGAGAGGACGCCGGCCAGTTCGGCGGGCTCGAGCTCTTCGAGCACGCCCGCGCTGATGGATTCGACGATGAGCAGGTCGCTCTCGTGATAGAGCGTGCGCAAGAGCTCGCCGCGTTCGCTCAGGCGCCATCCATCGGCGTAGCCCAGGCGCTCGAGCACGCGGTGACGCGAGAGCAACTGTTCGACCAGTGATCGCCCGGGGCGCGGTCGGTGGTCGCTCTCGAACTGGGCGAAGGAGCGCTGGACGATGCTGAGCGCGGTGTCGTAGTCGAAATGGTGTACGAGGTTGGCCGTCAAGTTGTAGGTCGGACGAAAGGACGAGTGAAGGTCCGAAGGTGGCGCGAGCGCCACGCGAGCCACGTCGTGCAGCGCGACCTCGGGGGCGAAGCACACCACGGCGTGGCCCTCGTCGTCGAGGCCGCGTCGTCCGGCGCGGCCGGTCATTTGGGCGTACTCGCCGCTGGTGAGGAACTTCTTGCCCGCGTCCGAGTACTTGGTGAAGCGTTCGAGCGCCACCGAGCGCGCCGGCATGTTCACACCGAGCGCCAGGGTCTCGGTTGCGAAGACCACGGCGAGCAGGTTGTGCTCGAAGCACTGCTCGACGATCTCGCGAAACGCCGGGACCATCCCGGCGTGGTGAGCCGCGAGGCCCCGGACCAGGCTGTCGAGGAAGTCCGGGAAGTCCAATGCGGCGAGGTCCTCGTCGGAGAAGTCCGAGAGCCGCTCCTCGGCGATGCGCGCGATGATGCGCTTCTCGTCGCTCGAGGTGAAGTTGAGTCCGTCGCGTCGGCACTGGTGCACGGCGTCGTCGCAGGCGGCTCGCGAGAAGATGAAGACGATCACCGGCAACAGGTCTTCGTGCTCGAGGGCACGCAGCAACTCCGAGCGCCGTGGTGAGCGAAAGGGCGCCGGTGGCGAGGTGGAACGAGAGTTCTTCCACTGAGGGCCCCGGCGGAACTTGCGCGTCGCCTTCATCAGGTTGTCGATGCGTCGCGCTTCATCCGACGGTCGGTTGCCGTCGAGCAGGTCGAGGATCTCGGTGTCGGTCTGGCCGCGGCGAACCACGGCGACGTGATTGTGCAGCGTGATGGGGCGCTCGCGTTCGATGACGACGGCGGTCTCACCGCGCACCGACTCAAACCACTCCCCGAGAAAGTCGGCGTTGCCCACGGTTGCCGACAGGGCGACGAATTGGACCTTCTCTCCCGTGAGGATGAGGACCTCTTCCCAGACGCCGCCGCGAAACGGGTCTTGAAGGTAGTGGACTTCGTCGAGAACGACGAGACCGAGGTGGGCCAGGTGGGCCGCGTCGGCGAGCAGCATGTTGCGCAAAACCTCGGTCGTCATGACGACAATCTCGGCGTCGCGGTTGATGGACGTGTCCCCCGTCAGCAGCCCGACCCGAGAACTGCCGTAGAGGCGAGAGAGTTCCCCGTACTTCTGATTCGAGAGGGCCTTGAGGGGCGTCGTGTAGAAGGCACGCCGGCCGTTGGTGATGGTGCGACCGATCGCGTAGTTGGCTACCAGCGTCTTACCCGATCCCGTGGGCGCACTCACGAGGACGTTGACGCCGCGGTCGACGGCGTCGAGGGCCTCGATCTGGAAGTCGTCGAGTCCGAATCCGAGGGTGTGGGTGAACTCGTGACGGTAGGTATCGTTCACTTCTTGAACAACTTACCGATGCCGATCGAGAGGAAGTAGAAGACGGTGAGGGGCGTCGCCAGAGCGAGCATCGACAGCGGATCGCCGCTCGGCGTGAAGACGGCCGACGCGACGGTGATCGCAATGAGCGCGTAGCGCCAGGATCGGAGGAGTTGGCGCGGCGTGACGACGCCGGCGAGTTCGAGGGCGACGAGGACCACCGGGAACTCGAAGGTCACGCCGAAGATGAACATCATCATCAAGAACAGGCCCAGGTACTGGTTCGGGTTGTAGTCCGAGACGAGGCTGTGGCCCCCGATCGACTGCAAGAAGGCAATGGCGTGGCCGAAGCTGAAGTAGGCCACCGCAACTCCCCCGGAGAAGAAAACGATGGACGCGGCCACGAAGGGCACGGCGTAGCGGCGCTCCTTCGCCTTCAGGCCGGGGGTGATGAAGCGCCAGGCGTGCCAGAACACGAACGGCGAGGCGAAGAGCAAGCCGCCGAAGAAGGCGATCTTGACGCGAAGGGTCAGCCCGTCCAGGGGGTTGGTGACCAGGAAGGTGCAGTGACGTGGCAGAGCGCGGCAGTACGGGTCCTGGAGGAATCGAAGGATCTCGGGATAGACCATGAAGGCGACCACTCCGGCGGTGAGGACGGCGACCGCACTCAGGAGGAATCGGCGACGCGCCTCGGCCAGGTGCTCGGCCAGCGTCATGCCGGTGGCGGCCTTGCGGAAGTTGGAC
>DATIVP010000239.1:0-6696 GCA_035465755.1 Acidimicrobiales bacterium
GAGAAGACCTTCGCCGAGCTCGAGGCGTCCGAACCGGTGGCCGAAGTCCTGACCGAGGGGCGCATCGTGATGGGCGCGACTCTCGCCGACCAAGGCAAGTTCGCCGAGGCGATCGACCTGTTGACCCGTGCGGGGGGAACCAAGCTGCTTCGCAACCCGTCGTATCGCCACGTGCGCCTGTGGTACGCGCTGGCCGACGTGTTCGACCGCGCCGGCGATGTGGGCGCGGCCCGAGAGCTCTTCGCCCGCGTGGTACTGGCGGAACCCGAGGCCTACGACGCCGCGGCCCGCCTGGCCGAGCTGGGGCCGACGAGTTCGCCGAAGAACCGCCGTCGTCGCACGACGCCGGTGTCGAAGAAGAAGCTGGACTTCGAGGACGTCATGCCGCCGAGGCCCACCAGGGCCCGGGCGTGCTCGATCTCTCCCATGTGACGCAGCGCGTGCTGGTAGATCCACGACTCGATGGCGTCGGAGCGCGTGATGCCCGCGCTGCCACCCACCCGGGCGCTGAACGTGCTCGCGAGGGAGGGCGGATACGGGTGGGCCACGACGACGTCGGTGAACGTCGTGGGATCGAGGTCGTCGACGAAGTCCTCGGTGGCGCTAAAGACGACTCGCTGGAACTCGCAGAACGCCCCGTAGTCGCCGATGCGCTGGGCCATCATCTCCTCGACGCTCCGGGACTTTCCGTCGTCGGCGATGGCGAGCGCGAGTCGCGACGTCCAGGGTTCGGCCCACAGCACGGGCCCGCCACCGAGCACGGCGCGACTGAAGTCCTCGATGAGAACTTGATGGACGAGGGAGAAGGCGATCGGCAGGGCGCCCTCGACGACGACGGCGTTGACGTGCTCGGCCGTCATCGACGCCGTTGCGTCGTAGTACAACGAGTGCACCGCTCGCAGGCGACGCGAGAGGGAGTGCCGGTAGCGTTCGTCCATCGAGACAGTCTGCTGTCTGGTGGCCCGTGGCGCCAGCCTGAGGGGCCGCGGAGTGGTCTTGTAGGCTGCGGGCATGGACATTGCCGCACTCTTGGGCGACGAGGCCTCGTCGCTGCTCGACCATCAGGCCACCGCGTTTCCCAAGGAATTGCTGACGCTGCCGGGGCCGAACTACCTCTCGGACGTCTTCAGCCTGAGCGACCGTTCGCCCACGGTGCTGCGCAACCTGGGTACCCTCTTTGGCCACGGGCGACTTGGCGGGACCGGGTATCTGTCGATCCTGCCGGTGGACCAGGGAGTCGAGCACTCGGCCGCCGCCAGTTTCGCGCCCAATCCCGCCTACTTCGACCCCGCGAAGATCTGCGACCTGGGTATTGAGGCCGGCTGCAACGCGGTCGCCTCGACCCTCGGGACCCTCGGGGCGGTGTCGCGACGCTACGTCCACCGCATCCCCTTCATCGTCAAGATCAACCACAACGACTTCCTGCACTATCCCAACACCTACGACCAGGTGCTCTTCGCCTCGGTGCGCCAGGCCGCCGACCTCGGTGCGGTGGGCGTGGGTGCGACCATCTACTTCGGGTCCCCCGAGTCGGACCGCCAGCTCCACGAGGTCTCCGAGGCCTTCGCCGAGGCGCATCGACTCGGGCTGTTCACCGTGCTGTGGACCTACCTGCGCAACCCGGCGTTCAAGACCGCCGACGCCGATTACCACGTCTCGGCCGACCTGACCGGCCAAGCGAATCACCTCGGCGTGACGATAGAGGCCGACATCATCAAGCAAAAGCAGCCCGAGAACAACGGCGGCTACCCAGCGCTCAACTTCGGCAAGACGAACAAGCGCGTCTACGACGAGTTGACGACTGACAATCCGATCGACCTCACGCGCTGGCAGGTCGCGAACTGCTACGCGGGCCGCATCGGACTGATCAACTCCGGCGGCGAGGCCAAGGGCGACAACGACCTGGCGAGTGCCGTGAAGACTGCGGTGATCAACAAGCGCGCGGGCGGCACCGGCCTCATCCTCGGTCGCAAGGCCTTTCAGCGACCGATCAACGAAGGCGCAGCGTTGGTCAACGCGGTTCAAGACGTCTTCCTCGATTCCTCGATCACTATCGCCTAACCGTGGCCTCGGATCGTGGCTGGTGGACGTGGGCCAACCTCGTCACCGCCATTCGTCTTGCCCTGATCCCGGTCTTTCTCTGGTTGCTCTTTGGCACCGGACATCGCGCCCTCGCCGCCTGGCTGCTCGGCACGCTCGGTGCGACCGACTGGGTCGACGGCTACCTGGCCCGTCGACTCGACCAGGTCTCATCGGTGGGCAAGGTGATCGATCCAGTCGCTGACCGCATCCTCGTGATGGTGGGCCTGCTCGCCGTCGCGGCCGCTGGCGGGGTGCCGTGGTGGTTTGCCCTGATCACCCTGGCCAGAGAGCTGATCGTCTCGCTGATGACGCTGCTGCTCGCCGCTCTCGGCGCCGCGCGCATCGACGTGCTCTGGTGGGGCAAGGTCTCGACCTTCGCGTTGATGACCACCTTTCCCCTGTTTCTTCTCACCAGCAACGACCAGCACGCGCCGCTCGCGACCTGGCAGCACGTCGGACGCGACCTCTGTTGGGTGGTGGGCGTGGCTGGCCTCGCCCTGTCGTGGATCGTGCTCGCGAGCTACGTTCGCCCCGCGCTCACCGCACTGCGCCAAGGGCGCGCCGCTCGACGGATCTTGTAGATTTCGCGTATGCAGATTCCCGCCGACCTTCGATACTCATCCGACCACGAGTGGGCCCGCGCCGACGGAGACGTCGTGCGCATCGGGATCACGGACTACGCCCAGGACGCCCTGGGCGACGTCGTCTACGTGTCCCTGCCGAGCGTGGGCGCGCAGCTCGAGGCCGGCGCCGCCCTCGGCGAGGTCGAATCCACCAAGTCGGTGTCCGAGATCTACGCGCCGGTGACGGGCGTGGTCAGCGCGGTCAACGACACGTTGTCGAACTCGCCGGAACTGATCAACACCGAGCCCTACGGCGGCGGCTGGATCTGTGAGATCACGGTCACGTCGCGAGAGACCTACGACGCTCTGCTGGACGCGGAGGGCTATCGGAGCCTGACGTCCTGACCCAGACGGCGGGGGCGAAACTTCACTAGGGTTGCCACCGTGAACTGTCGTCGGTGCGGGGAAATTCTGAACGCGAACGCCAACTTTTGCTGGAAGTGCGGCGCCCCTCAACACGAAGCCACGTCACCCGAGACCGTGGCGGTTCCCGTGGTGGGGACATTCGAATCCACCCACAGCGACACGGTTGCCGGGCCGCAGGGTCACGTGGATGAATTGGTCGTCGTCTCGGGCCAGAGCGCCGGATCGAGATTCGAGCTGGACAAAGAGACGACCTCGGTCGGTCGCCACGAGAACAGCGACCTTCTACTCGATGACGTGTCGGTCTCGCGACACCACGCCGTCTTCACGCGCACGGCCAGTGGACGAATCACGTTGCGTGATCTAAATTCGCTCAACGGTACCTACGTGAACGGGGCGCGAGTCGAAGAGACGGCTCTTCACTCGGCCGATGAAGTGCAGATTGGGAAGTTCAAGTTGGTCTTCTGGGAGGCGACGCTATGACAGTCACGGGCGCCAAGATGCGCATCGGCGAAGTGCATACGCTGCTGCGCCACGACTACCCGGACATTGAGCTGTCGAAGATTCGCTACTACGAGGACAAGGGACTCGTCCAGCCCGAGCGCAGCCGCAAGGGCTATCGCCTCTACTCCGAGCGCGACGTGGCCTGCCTGCGCGAAGCCATCCGACTCGCTCAGGAAGAGTTTGTACCGTTGCGCGTGGTGCGCCTGCGTTTGATCGAACAGGGGCTGCTCGACGACGCGCCCGTCACCACGACGCGCGAGGCCGCTCGAGCCGTATCCAGTTCGCGAGTGGTCGCGGTGCCGCCGCCACCCAAGCCGCGCCTCACCGTCATGGCGCGCCCGGTAGAGACAGTCGTCGACGAGTCGACCGAGAGCTACTCGAGCGGAGACTTCCTCGCCGCGACCGGCCTCGACGCGGCGGACGTGAACCAGATGGTCTCGCTCGGCCTGTTGACGCCGGTGGCCGAGGACGGGTCCACCCAATTCTCCAGCCTTGACGTGCGCGTGGCCCTCGCCGCCGCCCCTCTCATCAATCGCGGCGCGGATCTTCGTCTCGTAGGTTCCCTGCGGCGCGTGGTGGAGCGCGAAATGGGTATCGTCGATGACCTCACGGCCTCCCTGCGCTCGCCGGTATCAGGTCTGTCAATCGACGAGGTCCAGTCGGTGACGGCCGATGTGGCCGGGGAGGTCGCGGTGCTGCGCAGCGTGCTCCACGAGCGCGCGGTGCGAGCGATCTTCGACTAGGCGTCGGGCGATTCTCGCGACTGCGGGTCTAGGCTGAGAACGTGATTGAGGTTGTTCTGCGAGCGGTACGGGTTGACGTTGGCTCTTCGACGCCACTTCTACTGCTCGAGGAGCTGGCCGGCGAGAGGGTGCTGCCGATCTTCATCGGTGCGCCCGAGGCGACGGCGATCGCCTACGCGCTCCAGCACCTCGAGACGCCGCGCCCGATGTCGCACGACCTCATGTCAACGATCATCACCTCGCTGGGTGGACGCCTGTTCACGGTGGAGATCACTGAACTCGTCGACAACACCTTCTTCGCCAACTTGCGGATCCTGCGCGACTCATCGGAGATCGTGGTCAGCGCGCGTCCGAGCGACGCCGTCGCGCTGGCGTTGCGCGCGGGCGCGCCCATCTTGGTCAGCGACTCGCTGATGGATGAGCAGGGCCGGATCATGCAGCTCGAAGACGACGACGAGATCGACGGGGTGAACGAAGGGGCGGGGGAGTCCGACGAGGCCGAGCTGGTGGCCGAGCTGCGAGAGTTCCTCGACACCATCCGCCCCGAGGACTTCAATCAGTGAGCAGGGCTCTCAAGTCCCTCGGACTCTTTTTTGCCTTCGTCGTGATCTACACCTTGAGCCGCCACGCGATTCACTCGACGACCCCGACAACGACCTCGTCCACGATCCCGTCCGTCTCGACGACGTCGAGCGTGCCGTCGGGGACGCCGGAGTGCTCGGCTCGGGACTTTCGCGGTGTTCTCAACCCCGTCCAAGGGGCCATGGGCACCGTCTACACGAGTGTGACCCTGACCAAGGACGCGGGACCCACGTGCACGCTCAGGGGCTGGCCCGCCCTGACACTCCAGGACCGCACCGGAGCGATCCTGCCGTCGACGACGAACGACCTGCCCACCACCAATTCACCGATCACGTTCCCCGACGTGCCGGCCAATCGCGCACCGACCACGTTGACGCTCAAGAACGGCGCCACCGCCACGTTCGACCTGGCGTATTCCAACGTTCCCAACGGCGCGGAGTCGTGCCCCTCGGTCGTGACGCTGAGCGTTCAGTTCGTAAAGAACGGGTCGGTGGTCGTGGTCACGCCCGCCTACCCGCCTCAGCCCTGCAATCAGGGCAACATCTGGGTGAGCCCGTTCTTCTAGTTGGCGCTCGGGACCAAAGTCAGTCGCCCTAAGTGAGTTTTTGCGCCTCCAATCAACTACCTTCCTTAATGACATTCAGTTGTCGCGTCGCGGTGGAGTGTCGCGCGCAAAGGGAGGAACTACATGAGTGACGGATTCACGCCGGAATCGCTCGGCGCAAAGGTGCCGACGGTGCCCGGTGAGCACGAGCGCTTGCACCAGGGCGTTCTCGGACTGATCGACATCGCGGCAGCCACGATGGCCAATATCGGACCAGCGATGAGCTTCTACTTCGGCTTCGCCTTTCTCGCCATTACGACGGGTCTGGCCGCGCCGCTGGTCATCCTGTTGGCGGGGGTGGCGATTCTCCTGCTGGGCAACACCCTTTCAGAGTTCACCAAGGTTGCGCCCTCCACGGGAGGCTTCATCACCTTCGTCGGCAAGACCTTCGGTGCGCGCACCGGGGTGACGACGGCGATCATGACGGGCACCGGCTACATCGCCGCGATGGCCTCAGTGATCGCAATCGTCGGCGGTTTCTTTCAGATGTTGCTGCAGTACTACAACGTGCCGGGTCTGGAGAACGTGCCGTGGATCATCTGGACGTTGGTGTTCCTCGCCTTCGCGGCCACCATGATGGTGCGCGGGATCGCGATCTCAACCAAGATCGCCGGTATCTTCTTCGCCTTCGAGATGGCAATCCTGGTCATCGTGAGCGTCGTTGCCCTCATCAAGTACCACCAGAACATCTCGTTCAGCCCCTTTGAGCCCAAGAACATCACGGGCGGTCTGAAGGGGCTCGCGGTGGCCTTCCCCCTCGCCGTGTACCTCTTCATCGGCTGGGAGAATTCGGCGGCGCTGGCCGAAGAGACCGATAACCCTCGTAAGAACGTTCCGAAGGCGGTCTTCACGTCGGCGATCATCATGACGCTGAGCTACGTCCTCTTCGCGTACGCCACGGTGGTGGGCTTCAAGAACGACATTGGCAAAATTGGCAGTGACTCGTTGCCCCCGTTCATCTCAGTTTCGCTTGGCATCTTTGGCGGAGTGGCGTTCCTCGCGTTCCTCGCCGGCATGACGTCGACGCTGGGCGCATTGATTGCGGGCACGAACTCGCAGGCGCGACTGATCTTCAACGCCGGACGTGAAGGGCTGCTTCCCAAGTTCATCGGCAAAGTCCACCCGACTCGCCGCACGCCCATGAACGCACTTCTGTTCTTTCTTGGCATCTCACTGTCGATCATCACGATCTGGG
>DATIVP010000240.1:0-3599 GCA_035465755.1 Acidimicrobiales bacterium
CCAACTGGCGTTGAAGAGCCACTCGTTGCGCGAATTGTTGATCCGCGAGATCACCCGCGGCACGCCGAACTCCTGCTTGGAGAGCCAGCTCACCACCAGGTTGTCCTCGTCGTCGCCGGTCGCGGCGATGACGACGTCGGCGTTGCGCAGGTCCGCCGCGGCGAGGCACGCGTACTCGCAGGCGTCGGCGGCCATCACGTTGACGCCGGGCAGCTGGGACTTGATGCGCTCGGCGCGATCGCTGTCTTGTTCGAGCAGGGCGACGTCGTGGTGGCGATCGATCAGGTCGAGAGCGATCGCGGTGCCCACCGACCCGCCGCCGGCGATGACGACTCTCACGAGGGCTCCGCCAGCAGCGCGCGCAGGTCGTCCATGCCCTGGTTGGTGACGATGAATTCGAGCATGTCGTCCTCCTGGGCGAAGAGTCCCTCGATGTTGACGCGTCCCACGCTCGCGCGGATCAGCCCCACCACGCGCACGTTGTCACCCACGTTGAAGTAGTCCAGGGGGCGCCCGGCGAGGTGGTCGGGCACGATGCGCTCGACCAGGTGCAGCGAACCCGCGCCGTCGGTCCACTCGATCGACTCGTCCGAGGGCATCATCCAGCGCTTGACCTGCAGGGTCGTCCACAGCGAGGTGGCCACGGTGGGGATGCCGAGCTTCATGTAGATGTCGGCGCGCTGGGGGTCGTAGATGCGTGCGACGACGTTCTTGATGTGGTAGTTGTCCCGGGCGATGCGCGCGCAGAGGATGTTGGTGTTGTCCCCGCTGGTCACGGCGGCCAGCGCGTCGGCCTGGCTGGCCTCGGCCTTTTGGAGGACGTCGCGGTCGAAGCCCGAACCCACCAGGGTCCGCCCGTGATAGCGGGTCAGGCGGCGAAACGCGTCGCGGTTCTTGTCAATGATCACGACGCTGTGGCCCTCGTCGGAGAGCTGCATCGCGAGCTCTGAACCCACTCGGCCACAGCCCACGACGATGATATGCACTGCAGTATCAGAGCACAATGGGCCGATGAGGTGCAACTAACGCGGCCCACGGCGTCCTTTGGCTTAGTGTGATCACCGTGTCAGATGCCGATAAGCAGATCGCGAAGTCCACCCGGGTCTTGACCAGCCACGCGAACGTATCCATCGTCTACCCCGAGACGTTGGGCTATCGACTCAAGCGGATCCTGCTCGGCAAGCCGTTGGTGACCGAGCAATTGAGTGGCGAACGGCTCAACAAGGCGATCGCCTTGGGCGTGCTGGCCCCGGACTGCATCTCGTCCTCGGCGTACGGTACCGAGGAGATCCTCATCCAACTGACGCCCTATATCGGACTGGCCGCCTTCGCGATGGTGGTGCCGATCATGTTCGTCATCCTGGGTGTGCTGTTCTTCGTGACGACTTCGTACCTCGACGTGATTAAGTACTACACGACGGCGGGTGGCTCCTACGTCGTCGCTCGTGACAACTTCGGCCCCAAAGTCGCCCAGATCGCTGCGGTCGCGCTGCTCATCGACTACATCGTGACCGTGGCGGTGCAATGCAGCGCGGGCACGGCTGCACTCACCAGTGCGTTTCCCTCGCTGAGCTCGTACACCGTCGAGATCACGGTGGGCGTGGTGCTTGTGCTGATCTACGGCAACCTGCGCGGGTTACGCGAAGCGGGCAGCTACTTCGCGGTACCGACCTACTTCTTTGTCATGATGATGGGAACGACCGTGATCGTTGGCTACGTGAAGAAGGCGATGGGCTCGTTACACATGATCGCCCAGCCAGCGGCGAGCGAATTGGTCAAGGGTCATCTCGGTCAGCGCGGAACAGGCATCCTCATGGGCCTCGCCTTCATCTCGTTGCTGCGCGCCTACGCCAACGGTGGATCATCTCTGACCGGTCTCGAGGCGATCTCCAACGGCGTCGCTAGTTTTCGCCGACCCGAATCGGTGAATGCGCGCACGACGCTCGTCATCATGTCGAGCGTGCTGGCGTTTCTGCTCCTCGGCACGACTCTTCTGGCGTCGTGGACACACGCGCTGCCCTACGCGGCGGGCACGCCAACGGTCGTTAGCCAAGAGGTGCTCGCGGTCTTTGGCAGTCACGGCATCGGACACATCATCTTCTACCTGGTGCAGTTCGCGACGCTGATGATCCTCTACACGGGAGGCAACACTTCCTTCAACGGATTCCCCTTTCTCGCCAACTACGTGGCTGGTGACAAGTACTTGCCACGTCAGCTCACCAAGCGCGGTCACCGGCTGGCGTTCTCGAACGGCATCATCGTGTTGGGCATCGTGTCCCTGACGCTCATCATCGTGTTTCGGGCCCAGGTCAACGGCCTCATCTCGCTCTACGCGATCGGTGTGTTCACCGGCTTCACCATGGCCGGTGCCGGCATGGTCAAGCGTCATCTGCGCGAACGACGCGGAAAGTGGCGATTCGGGATTGCGGTGAATGCCACATCGGCCACGGTCACCTCGCTCGTCGTGATGGTCTTCGTCTTCGCCAAGTTCACTGAAGGTGCGTGGATCATCGTACTCGTGGGCCCACTGATGTACTACGGGTTGATCCGCTTCAACCGTCAGTACGAGCGTGAAGATCAGGCGTTTGCCGCCACCAGTGCGCGCCCCGCGATGGACATTCGCATGAATCGAGTTCTAGTCTTCGTCGACACCTACGACTTGGTGACGGAGCGGGCTCTGCGCTACTGCGCGACGTTGAACGCTTACTCCATCCGTGCCGTGCACATCGATATCGACCCCATGGTCACCAAGCGCCTCGAGGCCGCGTGGGGCGCACCCAACACCGCATCGGCAGGTATCAGCCTCGAAGTCGTCGAATGCGAGGACCGACGAGTCGATCGCGCGGCACTCGAACTCGTCGCCGACGTGGTGCGCGATCCCGACGTGTTTTGCATGGTCATCCTGCCGCGGCGCGGCTTCTCGTCGCGTCTGCAGCGCCTGCTGCATGACCGCACGGCCGATGCGATCGCCGGGGCGGTGATGCACGTGCCGCGCACCGCGGCCACGATCATTCCCTATCGCATGGGTCAGGCGAGGGTGATTCCGGGTCAAGGCGTCGACGACACGATGAGCGATGAGGTGATGCGCGGGGGACTTCGCGAGGACGCCCACTTAGAGGCCGACCTCAAGTTGGCCGAGCGCTCTGGCGGGGCGTTCCCCATCGGGGCCCTCAAGGAACGCCAGTTCGCCGAGATCGCCGGGCGCGTGCGCGCGATGGCCCTCAGTCACGAACACGGGGGCCAGGAGCTTCGCTGCGTGATTGCCGACAACACCGGCTCGGTCACCCTCGTCTTCCAGGGCCGCGCCACGGTGCCGGGCATCGAGCGCGGCACGCGCCTGCTGGTGAAGGGCACCGTCACCGCGATGCGCCGCGAGGCCGTGATCCTCAACCCGCAGTACGAGATCGTGGCCGCCCCGGCGGGCGACGAATAGCCGCTGTTTTCCCACTTCACCGGGGAGTGCGCGTGGCGGCGTCACCGACCTGTCTATTTTGTAGGACGAACCCGGCGCCGCGTCGCCCGATGTGAGAGAGGTGGTGGATGGCCCGAGCACTAGTGATCGTCGAGTCGGTGGCCAAGGCCACCCGCATCCAGGGAAT
>DATIVP010000241.1:0-6478 GCA_035465755.1 Acidimicrobiales bacterium
AACCCGCGGCCGTGACCGAGCGACCACCGATTGACCCGCGCGGGCACGACCGCGCGGGGTGACAACAACAGAAAGATTGGGAGGAAGTCCAGCCGTGAGTGTCTTTATGTCGTCCTTCGGGTTCGGCCTCATGACGGCAGCAGTCCTGGCGATCGCGACCGTGGGCTTCACGATGCAGTTCGCGGTGACCAACGTGTTGAACCTGGCCTACGGGTCGGTCATGATCAACAGCGCGTTCGTCGCCTACTACCTGAACGACCACGGGATGAACGCCTGGTTCACGGTGATCTTTGGCGTCATCCTCGGCGCGGTCGCCTCATGGGCGCTCAACAAGTTCGTCTTCACACCGTTCCAGCGCCGCAACCTCGCGCCGATCACCGTGGTGATCGTCGCCCTCGGCGTCGACCTCGTGGGAACCTTCGGGTTGCAGGCGATCGTCGGCGGGAGTTACGTCTCCTTTCGCGTCTCCTCGGGACGGGAGTTCCACGTCCTCGGGATGTACCTTTCGGGCCTGCAGCTCATCATCCTCGCCATCTGTGCCGCGGTCCTGGTTCTCATCCACTGGCTGCTCAAGTACACGCGTCTGGGCAAGGCGATGCGCGCCACCTCGGCCAACGCGAGCCTCGCGCGCAACAGCGGCGTGAAGACCCAGCGGGTCATCTCGACCACTTGGCTAATCTCGGGGGCGCTGTGCGGCCTCGCCGGGACGATCTTCGCCATGAACACCGGCGTCTTCGAGGCGACCAGCGCGCAGCTCTACATCGTCATGCTGCTCGCCGCGATGTTCCTCGGCGGACCGGGCGAGCCCTACGGCGCCATGTTCGGCGCTCTCACGATCGGCCTGGCCACCGAGATCAGCGCCGCCTACATCAGCCCGCAGTACAAGGAGGTCGTGGCCTTCGTGGTCCTCTTGGGCATGCTGACCTTTCGACCCTACGGAATCTTCGGAAGCGAGAAGACCAACTGATGTCCGCCTACGCCTTCTACCTCGCGACCATCATCGTCTACGGCGCGGTCGACGCCATGGCCTGCCTGGCGCTCAACGTGGAGTTCGGATTCTCCGGGATCTCGAACTTCGGCTTCATCATCTTCCAGTCCGTCGGCGCCTACGTCGCGGCCGTTCTCTCGATGCCGGCGGCGGCCTCCTCCAACGGTGGCTTCCAGCAGTACATCCTGGGCTGGAACCTCCCCTGGCCGCTGCCGTGGATCGGCGCGGCGATCGCCGGCGGACTGCTGGCGCTGCCCTTCGTATTCCTCGTGGGCAAGCGCCTGCGCGGGGACTTCGCGGCGGTGGGACTGCTCGTCTCGGCGGTGCTGCTCAACGTGCTCGTGAAGAACTACGTGCCGCTCTTTAACGGTGACGCCGGCATCTCGCTGGTACCCGCGCCCTTCCAGAGCTTTTGGGACCCGCAGGGCCTCGCCTACCAGTTCGCCTACGGCGCTGTGGCGGTCGTGCTGACGGTGCTCGTCTACTTCCTCTTGAAGCGGGTCACCGAGTCTCCCTACGGCCGGTCCTTGCGCGCGATGCGCGACAACGACATCGTCGCCGACTCCCTCGGCAAGAGCCTGCGCCGTCAGCGCACCTCGATGCTGGTGCTCGGGGGCATGGTCGCCGGTCTGTCCGGGGCGATCCTGGTCGGGTTCATCAGCCTGTGGGCCCCGGGTGCGTGGGGATACGCGGAGACCATCGTGCTCTTCGCCGCCATCATCCTGGGCGGCGCGGGCAACCACAAGGGAGCGATCCTCGGGGCCATCGTGGTGCCCCTCGGCTTCGAGGAGATCACCCGCTTCCTGCCGCCGCTGTCGAATCCGATGCTGGTGCCGGCGCTTGAGTGGGTGGCGATCGGACTCTTGATCATCCTCTTCCTCTGGTTCAGGCCGGACGGCATCCTGCCCGAGCGGCGCCGCATCCTCAGTGGCGCGACGGCGAGCGTGGCCGCGGCGCCGGTCGCGCCGTCGGGCGGCGACTCGGACGCACTCATCAAGCTCGGCAACATCGACGAGCTCGACTTTCGCCAGCTGTTGCGTCTCAAGGACGTGACCAACGACCACCACGTGATTCTTTCGACCGAGGGCCTGTCCAGGGCTTTCCATGGTGTGAACGTGGTGAGCGACGTGACGATCTCTGTGCAGCAGGGTCGCGTGACTGGTCTCATCGGCCCCAACGGCGCCGGCAAGTCGACGACTCTCGCCATGCTCGCCGGGACGCTGGCCTCCTCGGGTGGCAAGATCGTCTACGAGGGGCGCGACATCACGCACGTTCAATCCCACGAGCGCGCTCAGATGGGCCTCGTGCGCACCTTCCAGCTGGCGAGTGAGTTCAAGAAGCTCACCGTGCTGGAGAACCTGGTGAGTGCGATCCCGCACCAGTCGGGCGACTCCTTCTGGGGCGCGGTGCGCGGTAAGCGCTTCTGGGGCCGCGAGGACCACGACAACATCGAGCGCGCCAAGGAGATCCTCGGCGGCTTTGGCCTCAGCCACTACGCCGACACCTACGCGGGATCCCTCTCGGGCGGCCAGCGCCGCCTGGTCGAGATCATGCGCGCCCTGCTCGCCGAGCCGAAGGTCTTACTGCTCGATGAGCCGATGGCCGGGGTGCACCCGAACCTCGCGCACAAGATCGGCGACCAGCTGACCCGCCTCGCCGCGGGCGGCATGACGATCCTGATGGTCGAGCACGAGCTCTCGATCATGGACGCGTTCTGCGATCCCGTCATCGTTCTCGCTGAAGGCCGGGTGCTCGCCGAGGGGACCATGGCCGAGCTGCGGGCCAAGGAGGAAGTGGTGGAGGCGTACCTTGTCGGTTGAACTCTCTCAGGCGGGCCAGGTCCTCACCGCGACGAACCTCTCCGCCGGCTACGACGGGCGCGCCATCGTCCAGGGGATCGATGTCGAGGCGACTCCCGGCAAGGTCGTCTCGATCGTCGGCCCCAACGGATCGGGCAAGTCGACGCTGCTCAAGTCCCTCGTGGGTGTGGTGCCGGTGCTCGCGGGCACCGTGGCGATCGGCTCGCGCGATATCACCAACTTCACCCCCGAGAAGGTGGCGACCCTGGGCGTGGGCTACGTGCCCCAGATCGATGACGTTTTCCCTCCGCTCACGGTCAAGGAGAACCTCGAGATTGGCGGATTCCTCCTGCCGCGCCATGACGTGGCGAGTCGCATCGAGGCGGTGCTCGAGTTCTTCCCTCGCCTCAAGGAGATGATGACGAGAAAGGCGGGCAAGCTCTCCGGCGGTGAGCGCAAGATGCTCGCGATGGGGCGCGTGTTGATGCTGGCGCCGTCGGTCCTGGTACTCGACGAGCCCACCGCCAACCTCGCGCCGATGGTGGCCACCCAGTTGCTCGAGGAGTACATTCGGGGATTCGCTGACCACGGTTCGACCGTGCTGCTCGTCGAGCAGCGCGCGAAGGCGGCGCTGCGCATCTCGGACTGGACCTGCGTGCTCGGTGGCGGTCGCGTCGTGCTCGCGGGGGCTCCCAAGGACCTCGAGCGCGATCCCATCTTCGTCGAGTCGTTCCTCGGCGGCGGGGCCGCGCGTCACTAGCCCATGGTCGATGAAATGATCGCCACGAGCGAGGGAACGTTCTGGACGCCGTTGCGTCGTCGAGATGGTCTCGTCGTGACTCTGACCGTGGCCACGGGTTCGATCGACGCCATTGGCCTGCTTCGTCTCGGTGGCGTCTTTACAAGCGTCATGACCGGCAACATGGTCTTGCTCGGTGTGGCCGTGGGCAAGCACGACGCCTCGATCGCGATCCACACCGGGGTGGCCTTCCTCGCCTACGTGCTCGGTAGCTTCGTCGGCGCGCGCGTCGCGGGCCACGCCGAGGAGAACGAGCACCTCTGGCCACGTCCGGTGGTGCACGCCCTCGCCCTCGAACTTGCCGTCCTGGTCGTATTCGGACTGTGGTGGGAACTGGTCGGCGCAACTCCGTCGACGGGGATCGAATACGCACTTCTCTCGCTGAATGCAATCGCCCTGGGGATCCAGAGCTCGGCCGTGCTGCGCTTTGGCATCAGTGGGCTTTCGACTACCTATTTGACCGGTACTCTCACGCAGTTCATTGCTGGTTTGACCAAGCGGGGTGCGCCGCTGCAGGCTCGCAGCGCCTTCATCCTGCTCGCACTGATCGGCGGGGCCGCCGCCGGGGCGAGCGCTGCGATCTACGCGCCACGCCTCGCGCCCCTGGTGCCGATCGTGGCGTTGGTCATTGTCGTCGGTGGCGCCTGGTCGTCATTTCACCGCCGGGTGGTCTAGCCCAGCGCCAATCGGATGGTCGTGAAGAGACCGATTGAGATGACCAGCCCGCGTACCACGGCCGGCGGGAGGCGTCGCATGAACTTGGCGCCCAGCCAGCCGCCGATGAATGTACTGACGAGCAAGATCGCGACCGCGACCAGCGCGAGGTGCCCGCGCACCACGAAGACGGCGGCCGCCACGACGTTGGTGAGCAGACCCAATGCGATGCGGATCCCCTGGAGGGTGAGGATGTCTTCCGGGAGGGCGAGCGCGAGTACCGCGAGCAGCACGATGCCCAGCCCGGCGCCGAAGTAGCCGCCGTAAATCGATGCGACGAAGACGCCGAGGGCGAGGAAGCGTGGCCGAGGATGGCCGGGCGCACCCGGCGGGTGGCGCTTGGCGAGGGCGCGTGTGATCAGTGGCGCGGCGGCGAAGAGCGCCGTCGCCACGCCGATCAGCCACGGCACGACGGCCGCGAAGGTCGCGGGCGACTCAGTGAGGAGAAGCGCCGTTCCCACCGCCGAACCCGCGACGCAGGTGGGTACTAATCGCTTCAGCGTGGCTGCGTGGGCGGAGAGTTCGCGGCGAAAGACGCGTACCCCGGCGAGCACGCTCGGCACCAGTCCGACCGTCGAGGAGACGTTGGCCTGCAGTGGGGTGATTCCCAGGGCGAGCAGCGTTGGAAACGTGATGAAGGTGCCCCCGCCCGCGACGCCGTTGGAGACCCCCGCGGCGAGCCCCGCCAGGAAGAGGATCGCGACTCGCCACGGCGAGTCGATGGCGGCGATGAACACTTGAAGAGTCTAGAGAAAAACGCTGCCGAGCAGGTGAGACGTCGGCACTAGCGCACAGAGAAGTCCATGGGAAAAATCGCTCTCCGGGGGTAGTGTGGTGGCTACACCTTTTGACCAGAGGGGGCCACATGCTTCGTCGCCGCGTCTACACCCGCCTCGTCGCGGTCGGTGCGCTGATCGCGCCGCTCGCGGCGCTCAGCCTCCTGCAATCGCCCGTTCAGGCGGTGAACGCGCACGCGAACTCGCGCGCCGTCTGCCCCGGGCCGCCGTCGGGCTACGCCAGCTGTCGCGCCCTCGTCGTGACCGACTCTCAGGGCAAGCCGGCGTCCTCCACGGCGCCGAGTGGCCTCACTCCGGCCCAGATCGATGCGGTCTACGGGTTCACCGGCGGTGGCAGCAACAAGACGATCGCGATCGTCGACGCCTACAACGACCCCACCGCCGAGAGCGACCTGGGCACGTTCTCGAGCCAGTTCGGATTGCCCGCGTGCACGACGGCGAACGGCTGCTTCACCAAGGTGAACCAGACCGGCGGCTCCTCGTTACCCTCGAACAACTCGGGCTGGGCCCTTGAGATTAGTCTCGACATCGAGTGGGCGCACGCGATCGCTCCTCAGGCGAAGATCCTCCTCGTCGAGGCGTCCTCGGCGAGCTTCACCAACCTGCTCGCCGCCGAGACCTACGCCGCCAACCACGCGCCGTACGTGTCCAACAGTTGGGGCAGCAACGAGTTCAGCGGCGAGGCGTCCTACGACTCGTACTTCCAGCACGCCGGGGTGAGCTACTTCGTGGCGGCCGGCGACGCGGGACTGCCCGCCGAGTATCCGTCGAGCTCGCCCAACGTGATCTCGGTGGGGGGCACGACACTGCACTTCAACGCGAGCGGCAGCTTCTCGAGCGAGACCGGCTGGTCGAGCGGTGGCGGCGGATGCAGCGCCTACGAGAGCGCGACCTCGGTGCAGTCGGGCTTCTCTGGATACAACCAGGTCAACTGCGCGGGCAAGCGCGCGACGCCCGACGTGTCCCTCGACGCCGATCCCAACTCGGGGGTCGCCGTCTATGACAGCACGTCTTACAACGGCCAGTCGGGCTGGTTCACCGTGGGCGGCACCAGCGCCTCGACGCCGATGTGGGCGGCCGCCTCGGCCGACGCCGGCGTGGTGATGAATGCCGCGACCGTCTACGGGTCGAGCATCACGTACCGCGACATCACGTCGGGCAACAACGGCGCGCCGTGCCTCGTCGGCTACGACCTCTGCTCGGGCCGCGGCAGCTGGATCTTCTCGTCATCGGGCACCACGACGACCACGTCGACGTCGACGACCACCACGGCGCCGTCGAGCACCTCCACGACCGCGCCGACGACGACGATCGCCTCCACGACGACGACCGCCCCCACACTGGGCTCGATGACCGTCTCGATGACCCATGGAGCTGTCGC
>DATIVP010000242.1:0-13505 GCA_035465755.1 Acidimicrobiales bacterium
CTGGGTGCGACCGGACTGCTTGCCCTTGGCCGCTTCGCGGCCGGCGCGATCGGGCGTCGAGCCCGGCAACAACGAGTACTCGGCGGTGACCCAGCCCTTGCCGGTGCCGCGCAGCCAGCGCGGCACGTCCGTCTCGACCGAGGCCGTGCAGAGCACGTGCGTGCGGCCCACTCGCACCAGCACCGATCCCGACGCCATCTCCGTGAAGTCGCGTTCGAATGACAGGGCGCGCGCCTGGTCGGGCAGTCGGCCGTCGGCACGGACGAAGGTCATGGGTCTCCTTTGACGTTGCCGTCAACGGTAGTTGATGGGCTGGCGCCCTAGAAGTAGATGATGCGCCGGGCGCGCTCGACCACGTCCTCGATGTCGTCGCTCCAGGCCCCCGTCGAGAGGTATTTCCACCCATCGTCACAGGCGATCGTCACGATCGTCGCCGACTCACCCTCGGGAACCAAGTTCGCGCACTTGACCGCCCCGGCCATGATGGCGCCCGAGGAGATGCCGACGAAGAGTCCGACGTCGGTCAGGCGTCGCGCCCATTCGATCGACTCGCGCGGGCGCACCACCACCTTGCGGTCCAACAGCGCGGCACCGTCGTTGTCGGTGAACACCGGCGGGATGTAGCCGTCGTCGAGGCTGCGCAGTCCGTCGACCATCTCGCCACTCGGCGGCTCGACGGCCCAGACCTGCACGCCTGGCTTGTGCTCCTTTAAGTAGCGCCCCACGCCCATGAGCGTGCCCGAGGTGCCCAGACCAGCCACGAAGTGGGTGATCTCGGGCACGTCGGCGAGGATCTCGGGGCCGGTCGTCGTGTAGTGGGCGAGCGGGTTGGCCGGATTCGCGTACTGGTAGAGGAAGATCCACTCGGGGTGCTCGCCGGCCAGGCGCTGGGCCAGGCGCACCGCGCCGTTGGAGCCCTCAGCGCCGGGAGATTCGATGATCTCCGCCCCCCAGGCCTGGAGAAGTTGGCGCCGCTCGGGCGAGACGTTGGTGGGAAGGACGACCTTGAGGTGATAGCCGCGCAGGCGGCAGACCATCGCGAGCGCGATGCCCGTGTTGCCCGAGGAGGGCTCGATCAGCACCTGGCCCGGCGCGCCGGGTACCAGACGTCCGTCGCGCTCGGCCGCCTCGACCAGGGAGATGGCGACGCGGTCCTTGACCGATCCCGCGGGATTGCGGCCCTCGAGCTTGGCGAGGATCGTCACCGTGGGTGACGGCGAGAGATGGCTCACGTCGACGATCGGCGTGTTGCCGATCAACTCGAGCACGCTCGCGTATCGCGTCACGAGACGGCGCCTCCGGCGACTGCGGGCAGGAGCGTGATCTCATCGTCGGCGGCCACGGGCGCCGCCACTCCCCCGAGGTAGCGCACGTCGTCGTCGTTGACGTAGACGTTGAGGAAGCGGTGCAGGGTGCCGTCCTCGTTGAGGAGCTGTCCGCGAATCGCGGGGTAGGTGGCGGTCAGCGCGTCGAGCACCTCGCCAATCGTCGAGCCCTCGACCGAGACCACCGTGGCGCCGCCCGTCGCGGGACGTAACACCGTCGGGATGCGAACGAGTGCGACCATGGATCCTCTTTTCAGCAGGGTCAATTGATGACTAACCAGGTCAAATTTAACGGGCGCTCCGGCGCCCGTGACCTAACTCGCTCGCGAAGGGCGATAGAACGTCGCGAGTTGGATCAGCGCGCCACCGACCCCCAGGATCAATGTCACCGCGAAGTTCGTGGCCACGCTCCAGTGAAGGGGGTGCCATAGGTGGTCGATCGAGAAACGGCCGGCGCCGAGGGTGCCCATGGTGAGGGCCGTCACCGCCACGCCCAGCGTGTACTCGATGCCCTCGCCCTTGTTGAAGATGAAGAATCCGTTCTTGCGGTGCACGGTCATGATCGCGACGATCATCAGCGACATCAGGCCGGCGCTTGCGAGAGGCGTGAGAAGTCCGAGCGTCAGGAGGATCCCGGCGCCGACTTCGGTCGAGGCAGCCATGACCGCGTTGATCAGCCCCGGGCGGACCCCGATCGATTCGAACCACTTCGCGGTCCCGGGCAGCTTGCCGCCGCGGAAGAACTTGCGAAAGCCGTGCGCGAAGATCATCAGGCCCAGGAAAAGGTGCAAGGCCAGCAACGCCAGGTCGACCTGGACCGGATATGACGACACCATCGCGCTCATGACGACCTCCTTGTCGTCACGCTAGCGAGTCAGTGGGAGATCGTTACCTCTTCGGCCGTGATGGCGCCCTCGACGATGCGATAGCTCTTCAGCACCGCCGCGACGTCGCGTAGACCCACGAGGACGTAGTGCCAGGCAGGATCGGGCGCCTGGGCGACGTCGGTGGGGCTCGGGAAGGGATCGGAGTGGGTGTGGGAGTGAAACACGCCGATGACCTGGACCCCGTCGTCGTCGGCCCGGCGAAAGGCGCGCAGGAGAACCCGGCTGTCGATCTCGTAGACCCGCGCCGAGTGCGCGGCGTTCTCACTGGGCACGACCTCGAGCACGAGTCCCTCGCTGGTGCCGAGCAGGAGTCCGCAGCCTTCGTCGGGCAGAGCCCGGATGCAGGTCGCCACCATCGCGTCACGCTGATCTGCGGTCATCTCCAGCACGCGACCACCCTAACGAGCCGAGCCGTTCACGCCCATCACTACGCTTGACCCGTGGGACGCGCCAAGCAGATAAAGGACCGCCGAGACAAGGCGAAGTCCGAGGCCGGTAGCGACCGGGTGGTCGCCACCAATCGCCGCGCCCGCCACGACTACGAGATCCTCGAGACCCTCGAGTGCGGCATGGTCCTCTCGGGCAGCGAGGTCAAATCCTTGCGCGAGGGCCGCGCGCAGATCACCGACGCGTACGCGCGCATCGACAACGGCGAGCTGTGGCTCCTGGGCTCGCACATTCCGCCGTGGGCCTACGCCGTGGGATTCGGCAGTCACGACCCCAACCGGGCGAGGAAGCTGCTCGCCCATCACCACGAGATCGACCGGTGGATCCACAAGACGACCGCCCAGCCGCTGACCATCGTGCCGCTCAAGATGTACTTCAAGGACGGCCGGGCCAAGATCGAGCTGGGACTCGCACGCGGGCGCACCCTCCACGACCGGCGCCAGGCCATCGCCAAGCGCGACGCCGAGCGCGACATGGCGCGCGCCGCGCGAGGCGCCGAGAAGCTGGGCTGAGCGGAGTCTCAGCGCTACCGGTACTCTGGAGATGCGGTCATCGTGGCCGTCTGAGGGGGTGATTGGTTTCGACGTCAGTTGTTGAGGTGAAAGAAGCGAGCCGTGGTCTCCGGAGCCACGTAAAAGAGCCGGAAACAAAAATAAACGCCAAGCCTCAGCTTGCGTTTGCTGCTTAGGTAGCAACGTCCGCCCATACCCAGCCCTACGGTGTGGTTCACGGGCGTCATGAAGTAGGGCTTACCAACGAGATTCGTTAGCGGTTTCGGTGGGACAACTCAGTTAACTACGGATTCCCGCCGGTGCTGGCGGCGACGGGTTTCCCGACAATCAACGCTCAGCTGCGCTCGGAGAATGTTCACTAATGCCCTGACGGACCTGGGTTCGATTCCCAGCACCTCCACTACCATTTATCCTGATAGAAGGGTATTGCTACTCTTCTGTCGAGGGGTCTGGCGTCTCCGCTGTCACCGCGCCAAGCACCCCACGGACGTCTGTGACTGCATCGTCTACCCACTTGTCCAATGGGACTCGAGCGGTACGTGCTGTCACTGGCCGACCTCGCGTCCACCAACAGAATTCTTGGCCGCTGCCGTCCCGGCTCCGTGCTGACCGCGCCTCGACACCATCGAGTTCCTGGTCGTACCCTGCTTGGGCCACCGGCCAACACTTCTCGTGAGACACAACGTCTCCGTTCACGTCAAACGGAAACGTCGTCAGGAACCCTGCCAACTGAACGCCTTCGTCGCTCACGACGTCGACTGCCGTCATGCCCCTCGGGAGGATGACGCCGATCAATTCGTATGCGTCACCACGTAGATCGGACACCGAGTAGAACCAGCCGTCCGCCAGCTCTTCTACTTGCATCCGCGCCGTTGGAAGATCGCGCGACACGTACAGTGCGTCCCAGCTATCCGGTGGATTCCAGCGGCCGCCCGTCACTCTCGCGTAACTCGTGTCGAGGGGGTCTGACCACGATGCCTGGCATACCCGAAGCCACAGGTGCTCTTCAGGAGCGACCGCCCGTGTCAGCAGCATCAAGGCTGCACGCGACGAAGGTCAAACGCCCGAGATACCGCGTCGCGGAGTTCTCCGAACTCACCCGATTCGAGGAGGTCGACCAGCGACTTCCCGTCAAGGTTCTTAGCGGGCCGTCGTACGACGTCGGCGATCTTCTCGGTCTTGATATGCGCCAGTAGTTCCGACGTCGTCTCGTCGAGGAGGCCCACGTCCCCGACTCGATCAGCCGGTACTCCGTTCTTTAGCCACTTGGCGTAAGCCTGCCGCGTTACCCCGAAGGCGTTGGCCACCTCGGTACGGCTCAGCTTCCACAGACGCTCGAGTCTCCTCAGTGGCTGTGAACGCATACCCTCCTCTAGGCCCTCGGCGATGACCGCGGCTCGCTCTAGGGAGTCGGCCAACAAGGCCGCCACGAATGCGGCAGGCTGCTCGCGCGCCGCTTCCACGGCCTGCTCGACGGTGCTGGATGCCTTTCCCACGAGACCTCCTCTCTCATGACTGTACCGCAACCATTCGTCAACCGCAACCATTTGTCAACCTCGACTTCGGCGAACCGCTTGGTTGAAGGGAAGCTGGTAGCGCCCCGCACCCAAGCGGACTAGGGACGTCACCTCCATTCGCTGGACGGCCTTCTCCACCGCCCACCGCCGGCGCAAGTCATTGTCCGAATTCAGGCGGCCCACGAGGTCCCGCATCCGGAACTCTCCGCGCTCATCCACCAGTTCCGGCAGCACCGCCAGGATCTCGTCGCGCACCGTCCAGCGCTCGGGACCAGGACGAACACCGATCTGAAACGCTTCGAGCCGAACCAGCCACGGTTTCGCCTGGGGTGACTGCACCTCCACCACGCGCGCTCGGATCACGCGAGATGTGAAGGCATCGCGACGGACAGTCGGCGCGTCTGGCCACTGAGAAGGTTGAGCAGAGCTACGTCACCGAATTCAGTGGCTGGACGTGGCCGCTAACGCCGACGCGAAGATCTGCCAGGCCAGTAGCGACTTGGCCGCGAGAGACAGCACGAGGTATGCCTTTTCGCCAACGAGGTAGTCGGCAAAGCGACCGACGCGACGGTACTGCAGATACTGCACCACCGCGAAGCAGTTGAAGGCGAGGAACAACGACACATAGATCGCGTAGACGAAGCCCGGTGGGTGGGCAGCGGCCCCCGGACCGATGAGGTACGCGCCGATGGCGACCCACGGTATCGCCCCGGCCGCGCAACCCATCCAGAAGGCGAGCAGTCCACCGCCCGGTTGCTCGAAGCGCTCCTGAACCCAGCCAAAGCCGATCATCGAAGCGTTGACCCCGACCAGCGCCACGAGGGCCGCTACGTCGCTGATGCCCGTGAGTTGCGCGATGGCGACAATCATCAGCGACGACGAGGCGGCGTACTCGATCCAACGATAGGGATTGCGGTACCTCGCAATCTCGTGCTCGTAGCGGCGGCGAAGCCCACTAGCGAGCAGGATGTGCGCCGCGGCGGACAGGAAGAAGAAGGCCGCGACGATCCAGGCGAGGCGCAGGTCCAAGAGAACCACCCACTGGCGCTTCGTGGTGCCAGGCGGGCCAGTCATGTAGCTGGCCGTCACCGGCAGGGCGAAGGAGTTGGAGAGAATGACGATGACGAGTCCTGAGGCCGCGTGCAGGGCGCCCGCGGCGAAGTTGTAACGCCGAAGTATCGAGAATGTGCTCAACTCGGCCACCGCTATGACCGTACAACGGATCCGGAGCGACCGGATCCGGAGGGTCGCTTTGCCTCGTTGCGCCACGCTTTCGTCGGTCAGTCGAGACCTCGCAACAGGCACCCCTGTTCGCGCTCGCCGCTTCCGCGTGGGGAGAGAGCGGCGGCGAAGACCTCGCCGACGCCTGAGGGTGAACGGACGTGCGCGGCCCGGCGATCGTGACCCGAGATCACCTCATGGCGACCGCCACCGCCGCGAAGTGCAGACCCGCGCCCACCAACGTCAACGCGTGAAACAGTTCGTGATAACCAAAGACCCTCGGCCAGAGACGAGGGCGCTTCGCGCCGTAAGCGGCCGCGCCGAGGGAATAGGCGAGGCCGCCCGCGACCACGAGAGAGAAGCACGTCGCTCCCCCGCCCCGATAGATCTGCGGCAAGACAGCGACTGCCGCCCAACCCACCACGAGATAGGGCAACGTGTTCGCCCACTTGGGCGCGTCGAGCGCCCACTGGCGAATGGCGACGCCCACCACCGCCCCCGACGCGATGACCGTCAAGAAGACAGTGCGGATCGTGCCGTGCATGGTGAGTCCGGCCACCGCAAGATAGGTGCCCGCGATCGCGAGGAAGATCGCCGAATGATCGGCCCGACGCCACGCCCGGCGCCGCGAGGGCGACCAGTTCACGCGGTGAAAGATCGCACTGGTCAGCATCATCACGTCGACACCCACGACGTAGAACAGCGCCCAACCCACCTGGGCCCACGTGTGGGCGCGCACGACGAGAATCGGGGCGCAGCCGACCAGCACCACGGCGCCCACCGCGTGCAGCCAGCCGCGCAGGACTGGCTTCACTGGTGCCGGTTGGCCCGACGCACCGGGCGCGGCGCTCGCTCCGACGGGTGGTCGCGTGCCGCTCGCCATCACGAGGGGGCAAGTCGGGCGAAGGCCCGGTCGGTGACGGCCGGGCCCTCGCCGTCAGCGAGGAAGCGCACGCTCGGCGTCGAGTCGGTGGTCACGACCAGGATGCGCGCCGCGTTGTCCACCACGGTGAACCACGCACCACTCGGACTCCACTGCGGGCGCGAGAGCGAGTACTCCCGGGGCACGGCGACTCTGAGCAGCGTCCGTTTCGATGTGCCCGACGTCATGGTCAACGTCAACGTGCCCAACGTGACGTGCCACTGCACCACTTGACCCTGAGGGCCGACGTCTGTGCTGGCCGACGGTGTCGTCCAGGCCACGTCGCTGACTCGACCGGACGCCACGTCGACCAGTTTGCGCCAATGGTTGGTGTCCACACTGGTCGCGTCGAGTTGTCCGTCGGGGCGAAATCGCAGCGACGGCGCCATCGTCCTCTCCTTGCCCCAGTACACACAAAACAGTTGCACCGGGTTGCCGCCACCGGCGGCGACGGCCTCGACGCAGCTGCGCTTGCCCTGGGGCGTGGCCTCGCCCAACGCGGTGTAGGCCACGGTTCCCGAGATGCTCGGATCCGGGTGGTCGCGCAACGACGGATACGTCGGCATCGGGTTGAAGATGCCCGACGAGCCCCCAAAGACGAGAAACGCCGCGACAGCGACGAGCGCGATACCAGCCAGGGCCACGAGGATCCACCACGGTCCTCGCGCGCGGGCTGTGATGGTGCGACCTCGCGATGTGCCAGCTGGGTCCAACGGAACTCCTCGCCGCGCCACGGCGAATTCTCGCCGCTCCTTCGACCGTATCACCACTCTTTCGCGGTCACTTTCCCCTGATTGGGAGGCTCCGTCGACGCGGGCCTAGCGAATCCAGTAGCGGCGCACGTCATGTCCGGCCTCGCCCTTCACGACGTTCTCCAGCACTCCCCCGGCACGTTCGATCACCGTGGCGGAACCGACGTTGGTGTCATCACAGGTCACCAGCACGTCGTCGACGCCCTGAGCGCGCACGATGACGAGGGCCGCGTCAAGGATCTCGCTCGCATAGCCCCGACGTCGATGGGCCGGCCGCACGCAGTATCCAATGTGGCCGCCTTCGTGGAAGAGAAACTCGTTGAGCGCGTATCGCACCGACGCCCGGCCCACGATGACGCCTCCGACGACGGCGACCAAGAAGTTGCCGGGCACGCTGAGAGGGGCGATCACCGCACCTCGGCCGCGCGCCTCCCAGGCGGCGACGTACTCGCTCCAGTCGCTCGCGTCCTCGTAGCCGAGCAGGAACGAGAAGTGATCGTCAGCGAGTTCGTGGTGCGCGACGAGGGCGACACGCTCGTCGTCACGCCGTAGGGGACGCAGGCGCAGCGACATGGCGGCACGCTAGCACCCGCCTCGCGGAACCTCAGATCGACAGGGCGTCGACGAAGGACTGGGGCTCGTCGACGGTCACGATGAAACGTCGGCCCCGCGTCAACTCGAGGGCCAGAGCATCGCCGCGACGAGTGATCAGCGCCGCGCGCTTGAACAGCGTGAGGCTGCCGCGATAGCCCAGTCCGCCCATGCGCCACACCGGGGCCTGAACCACCGAAGCGCCGAGGATCTCGCGCGCCTCAAAAGTCTGGACCACGACGCCGTTGGGGCCGTAGAGCACGTCGAGGCTCCGACCCTCGGGCGTGTCAACGACACGAACGACCACGCAACTCGCCAACCAGGCCACCACCGCGATCGTCGGCAGCGCCACCGCGCGCGACACGCGCCGACACCGTTCGAGTAGCTGAGCGAACCGACCGCTGCGCTGGTGGCGCCGTCGCACCAGCACCCCGAGCGCTCCCAGCGCGAGAAGCCCCGTCAGCTCCCTCGTGGCCAGACGCTCTTCTATCACGATCGGATTGCCGGTCATAGCCGCACTGTAGGCCCGCCGCGACCGCGACGCCAAACGATCAATCGTCGTAGAGCACGTCGACGCGCGAGCCCTCGGCGCGCGCCGACCAACCGCGCCACGAAAACGACGCCACGTCGGTTGTCGTCAAGAGGTGGCGAGCGAAGACGCCCTTCGCGGCCTTGGCGTCGTGACCCGCGAGACGGCCGTCGCGAGCGTGGCGAAACGTGACCGTGACGACGCGCGTCGCGGCGAGGTCCGCCGCGTCAAGGACCGAGCGGTGCTCCAGCGGCAAAAGGTCGTACACCGTTCGTCCGCGGGCGTGGCGGGCGAGGCTCGCGGCGATCAGCGGTCGCCACAGTGATCCAACGGACGACTCTCGCAGTCGCGCGGACATCTTGAGTCGGTAGTCGGCGACGAGGTCATCACCGGCGTTGAGCCCGTAGAGGCCCGAGGGAACGATGAGGCGCCGACGCTGCGCGACGCGCAGCGTCTCGGGTTCGAGGTGAGACCACACGACGCCGCTGTAGCGCTGCCAGACCGGGCGGAGAGTGGCCTCGCCCGCGAGCAGGGCGAGCAGGGCCGCCTCGGCGCGCTCGAAGAGCGCACCGCGTACCCCGAGGATGGACTCGCGCTCAGCCTGCGACGAGGTCACCAGCACGGCGCCGAGACGCTCGAGGACGTCGAGGCGCGTAGCGCCCAACTCATCATCGAACGCTCCGTGGCGCGCACGACGCGACCCGCCGGGACGCTTGCCCTCCGAGGGCGGCAACAGTACGAGGGGCGAGGGCACGGCCCCTCAGGGTAGTGGGCGCTACGCGGCGCTCAACTCATGGGGGTTGATCCCACTGGTGCGGAGGAAGCTGCGAACCTTGACCACCTGGTCTTCGGTCAGGTCACGCACGCGCGTGGACCCGAAGGAGATCGTCTCGCCGTCGACGGTGACGGCCCAATTGCCCCGATGGGTCTCGTGCACCTCGCCGAAGCGAGCCAGCAGCGAGATCACGTCGTGCCACTGAATGTTGTGGTTGAGCGGGTGGCCGAAAATCTTGAGCAACGTCAGTCGGTGGTGGTGGTCCAGCTTGATCGACATCCTCTTCCCCTCACTGAGGGCGAGGTGTCACGCCCTCACTTCTCACTGTCCACCCTCTCGGGGCCAATGTCAAGTAGTCCCACGAGCTCGACGTGCTCGGTCATCGGGAAGAAATCGAACACCACCAGGTCACTCAAGCGATATCCGCCGTCTGAGAGGACTTTCAGGTCCCGCGCAAAGGTGGCGGCGTCACAGGACACGTAGACGATTCGTCGCGGCCGGCGACGCGCGAGGGCTGCGGCCACCCCCTTGGCGAGCCCCGCGCGCGGAGGGTCGAGCACCACCACGTCCCCGGCGGCGACGGTGTCGTTGACCGAGCGCGGCGTCACCAACCATTCGCGCACCCGGACCTGGGCGAGGCCGTCGGCGTTGCGGCGAGCGTCGCGCACCGCGTAAGGCGACGACTCGACGGCGGTGACGCGACCGGTCGGCCCCACGCGCTTGGCCAGTGGCACCGCGAAGAGACCGACGCCACTGAAGAGATCCACCACGTGATCGCCGGGACCGACCTGGGCCCACCTCACGACTTGTTCGGAGAGTATCGATGCCGCGTCGCGGTGCGACTGCCAGAACGAGCGCGGTGAAACGGAAAACGTGTGTCCGGCCACGGCGACGCGCGAGTCAGTGCTGGGATCGAGCGGTCGGCCCTCGAGGGAGCGAACTTCGAGGACCTCGTCGCCTCCGTGTGCACGGCGCACCACGGCGAACGCGGGGCCGTCCCCGATCGCGCGCAGTTCGACTTCGATAGCACCGTGCCAGTTCGCCGCGAAGGCCGGCGCGAATCGCGTGTCGGCGATCCAGCAGGCGTCAATCGCGATGAGTTCGTGGGACCGGCTCGCGCGAAGGGCCAAGCGGCCGTCGTCGGTCACCGCGCAGCGCAGTCGCGTGCGCGAACCCATCGGCGCACTCGGTGCGGCAACGATGTCAACGCCCCACTCGACACCAGCCACCCGGCGCAGCTGCTCGGCGACCAGCGACGACTTCCACGAGGACTGCGCGAGCGCACTGGCGTGCTGGAGGTCGCAGCCGCCACAGCCCTTGGCGTGGGCGTAGGGGCACGGGGCGACAACCCGCTCATCGCTCGCCTCGAGAACGCGAACGGCGTCTGCGCGCGCGAAGGACGAGGCGCGCTCGGTCACGTCAACCTCAACCAACTCGCCGACCAGAGAGTGGCGAACGAAGACCACACGCCCGTCGCTCAGGCGTCCCACTCCGCCGCCCGTCGCCGGACGCTCGATGCGCACGACGTTGGCTCTCTCAGTTGGCTCGTTCACCGGCCAAGTGTAACGAGGTGTTCAGGAGGGAGCGCCTGACGACCGGTGAGCGGACACGTGCGCGAGGAAAAGGTCGACCAGCTGGCCCGCCCGCGCTCGCGCGGCCGGGGTCTCGCGGGCGGTCTGGGCGAGCAGGGCCGCCGGATCCAGGTCGAAGTCGCGTGGCTCGTCATCCCCGGCGGCGAACCAGCCGGCGAGCTGCACTTCTTCGATCTCGGGGTGGAACTGCACGCCCACGTCGGCTCCGATTGCGAAGGCCTGCACGGCGCGAGGCGTGCTCGCCCACACCTGGGCGCTCGGTGGCAGCGTGCAGTGGTCGTAGTGGTACTCGAACCACGGTCCACTCGGCAGCGCGACGCCCGGGACCACCTCCACCTCGTACCAGCCGATCTCGGGCCCGTCGGCGCGGGTGACCACGCCACCGTGGTGCCGACACAGCGCCTGGGCCCCGAAGCAGATGCCCAGCACCGCCACGTCGGTCGCCGCCGCCTCATCAAGCAGGTCGAGCTCTCGGCCGAACCACGCCGCCTCGATCGCCTCGTCGTAGACCGCGTGCTTCGAACCCAGAATCACCAGGAGGTCGTAGCCGGCCAGACGCGGCGTCGGCGACGCGGCGTCGAGCATCACCACGTCGACGTCGTGACCGCGCTCGGTGAACGCCTCGCCGATCAGGCCGGGGCTGTCTTCGAGGTGGTGGCGCACGCACAGGACGCGGGACACGGGGTCTCTTCGCTCAGCTCGGCAGGGACCAGCCCAGCGAGGTCGCGACCTCGCGGCACGTCGGACAGAGCGGGTACTTCTCGGGGTCGCGCCCCGGCACCCAGACTTTGCCGCACAGCGCGGTGACCGGGGTCGCGTTGATCATCCCTTCAACGACCGAGTTGCCCAGGGCGACGAAGTCGCCGTCCTTGGGCGTGTAGCCCTCGAGAACGATGTGGGTGAAACGCTCGTGATCCCCGTCCTCGGTCGTCGCCACGGATTCGATCAGGAGGTCGTGCTCGGCGTTGGCGGCCATCACTCGAGACTACCGGCGTCGGTACGCTGAGTAGTCCATGACGCGACGCCGCCGCCCCTCGCCCTCACATCCGCGACGAGCGATCGCCCCGCACTTCACGCGAGAGGGCCGACCCAAGACGTCCTATCGCACGCAGGCCGAGGCGGCCGGCGCGGCGCAACTCGCCTGGACCCTGCACCGGGCCGAGCTCGACACCTACCGCTGCGACTACTGCCATCAATGGCACATCGGCAAGCGCTTTCGCGACGAGTAGCGGTCTGGACGAAAACCGGGCACAATGGGTGCAGCCCAATGAAAGGTTCTCCATGACGGTCCAGGCCTACATCTTGATCCAGTCCGAGATCGGCTCGAGCGAGAGCGTGGTCACCGCGACCCGCGCCGTACCCGGCGTGCTCGAGTCCTTCGAAGTCACCGGACCCTACGACGTCATCGTGCGTTGCAGCGCCGAGAGCGTGGACGACCTGGGCAAGTTCATCGTGGGCGCGATTCAGAAGGTGCCGGGCATCACCCGCACTCTCACCTGCCCGGTCGTCAACATCTAGCCAAAGGCCCCGGCCGCGCGCAGTTGCGCCTGGCGCCCGAGGTCGACGCCCCACGCCGCGAGGCCCTCGCGCGTTCCCGACCCCGCCCGCTGGGGCGGACGTGAGAGGTTGGTCGGGGTCGCCGAAAAGCGCGGCGCCGGACGCGGCTGGGTGACGCCATCGGTCGAAAAGACCTGGCGCGCGGAGTTGTAGGGATGCGTGGGCGCCTCCGAGGGGCTCAGCACGGGCGAGACGCAGGCGTCGACCCCCTCGAAGGCCGCGACCCACTCGTCGCGCGTTCGTGTCGCAAAGACGGCCGCGAAGCGCTCGCGCATCGCGGGCCAGGCGTCGCGGTCCATCTGAGCGGGCAAGTCCGCAGCCTTCAGACCGAGACCCGCGAGGAGGTTCTCGTAGAACTTCGACTCGATCGCGCCGACGGCCACGAAGCGCCCGTCGCTGGTTTCGTAGACGTCGTAGAAGTGAGCCCCCGAATCGAGGATGTTGGCGCCGCGCTCCTCGCGCCAGAATCCGGCGGCCATCAATGAGTGGGTCATCGTCGTCATCGAGGCCGACCCGTCGACCATCGCGGCGTCGACCACCTGGCCGACGCCCGTGGCGCGTGCGTGCACGAGCGCGGCCACGACGCCGAGGGCGAGGTAGAGGGCGCCCCCGCCGAAGTCGCCGACGTAGTTGAGTGGCGGCACCGGACGCTCGCCGGCGCGCCCCACCGGCCACAGGGCACCGGAGACCGCGATGTAGTTGATGTCGTGGCCCGCGCGCTGGGCGAGCGGTCCCTCCTGGCCCCAGCCCGTCATTCTCCCGTAGACGAGACGCGGATTTCTCGCGTGCACCTGGACGGGACCCAGGCCCAGCCGCTCAGCCACCCCCGGGCGAAACCCCTCGATCAGCGCGTCGGCCGACGTCGCCAGTTCGAGGGC
>DATIVP010000243.1:0-3039 GCA_035465755.1 Acidimicrobiales bacterium
CCGTCATCGCCACGCCCTTCGTGGACCTGCGCAGCGTGGCCTCGGTGCTCGAGGCGGAGCGCTCGGGGAGCGCGCTCGGCGCCCAGCACGTAAACCCCCACGACGCCGGCGCCCACACCGGCGAGGTGAGTCAGGCCATGCTGACCCGTCTCGGGGTGACCTGGGTCATGGTGGGGCACTCCGAACGGCGCGCCAACTACGCCATGGATGACGCGGTGGTGGCGGCCACGCTGCGCACCGTCTGCCGCGCTGGCGCGAACGCCGTGCTCTGCGTGGGCGAGGACGAGGCCGCGCGCGACGCCGGCGAGTACGAGTCGGTGGTCTCGGCCCAGCTCGCGAGCGCGCTCGGCGCCCTGGAGGAGAAGTCCCGCGCTCTGGTGACGGTGGCCTACGAGCCGATCTGGGCGATCGGCACCGGTCGCAGCGCCGCGCCCGAGCAGATCGCCGAGGTGACGGGGCTGGTGCGCCGCGAGCTCGCCGCGCTTGGCTGTGCTGACGCACGGGTCCTCTACGGCGGATCGGTGACGGGCGAGAACGCGGCCGCCATCCTCGTCCAGGGCGGAGTCGATGGCTTCTTGGTGGGCGGCGCGAGCCTCAAGGCCGATTCCTTCGTCGCCATCCTGCGCGCGTGCGACGACTGCTACGCTGGTTTGGCTAATCGGAGGTAAGCGGTGTTCACCTGGGCTTTTATCGTCATTGAGGCTATTTCGGCCGTGGGGCTGATCTTTCTCGTCCTCCTGCACTCTGGTCGGGGCGGTGGCATCTCCGAGATGATGGGCGGCACCATCGGCCAGGCGGCCGCGGGATCGACCGTCGTCGAGCGCAACCTGGACCGCCTGACTGTCGCGGTGGCCCTCGTCTTCACCTTCGCGACGCTGACGCTCGACCTGCGCCTGCAGTAGGTGGCGGTGCAGCGTCGGGCCCTGGGGCGCGCGCTCGGTGGCGCGGCCGGGCTCCTCGCGGCATCCCTCATCTTCTCGAGCGTCGCACCGGCTCAGTCGGTGACGGACAACCAGCGCACGCTGACCGTCTCGCTGCCGGGACCTTTCAGCGGGTGCGGTTTCCTCGATCCGGGGGTCACGGCCACCAACAACGCGATCGGCGATCTCCTCTTGCCGTCGGCCTTCGCCACGAATCCCAACGGCAACCTGGTGGGCGCGGGCGGCCCGATCGCCTCGGCCGAGCTGGTCTCGCTCTCACCCGAGACCGTCGTCTACACCATCGCGCCCCACCAGGCATGGAGCGACGGGCGGGCCTTCACCGGCGGGGACCTCGCCGCGTGGTGGCGCCGCGCCCGGAACCAGGCGAGCGTCCTCTCCGACGGTTATCGGGCGATTCACACCCTCAGCGTGACCAACAAGGGCCTCAGCGTCACCGCGACGTTCTCTCGCCCCTACGCGAACTGGAACCACCTCTTTCGTGACGTCGAGGCCCCGGGGTCGGCCACCGGGTGCGCCATCTCGAATCTGGTGACGCGACCCAGCCTCGGGCCGTACCTGGTGCGTTCGGCGACGAGTTCGCGCATCGTCCTCGTCATGAACCCACGCTGGAGTCTGGACCCGGGACGCTACGGCCGCCTGGTCCTCGTCGCCGACGGCGCCCTGCCGGCCACCGCGTCGACGCTCTACGCCGGCTACTCCTACTCGGTGACGAGGGGCGCGCTGCAGTTGCTCAGCACCAAGCCGTGGATGTCGAGTCACCTCGGCAACGTCTCGGCCATCGAGGAGATGACCTTCGCTCCCCAGAGCCCGAGCACGCGGCGGATCCTGGTGCGCGAAGCGCTGAGCTGGTTCATCAGTCGTCAAAATCTGATTAACCAGCTCTGGGGCTCGGTGACCTTCTCGCCCTCGGTCGCGGCCTCCGCGCTCTACTCCCAGGGCCAGGCCAACTACCCCGGTGGGGCGGGAACCGGACCGAGCGGTCAGACACCGACGACGCAGGCGACGACGACGCTGCCAGCGGGCAGCGTGGGCGTGGCGGACTGCGCGACCTGCGCGCCGGGCGCCCTGGTGAGCGCGGGCTACGTCAAGGTCCAGGGTCACTGGGAGAGCGCCACGGGCGTGCCCCTCGTTATCAGCATCGCCACGGGTCCGACCTACATCGACCGTGAGACGACGAGCCTGGTGGCTGGCGCGTGGCGTGCGGCGGGCGTAGGGGTGCGCATCCAGAACGCGAGGAGCGACCTGTCGGCCGCCCAGAGCGTCGCCCAGAGTCACGCCGACGTGGCGGTGCTCTCTCGCCCGACGTCGACCTCGCCGCTGTACACGGCGCGCTCTTTCACCGGACCGGCGTTCCCCGACACCTATCCGAGCGGGCTCAGCTTGCCGTACGCCGCCACGCTCTACGCCCGAGCCCAGTCCACTTTCAATCCGGCCGCCGCCGTCGCCACGTGGCAGCACCTCGACAAACTCCTCCTCGCTTCGTACTGGGTACGTCCCCTCTTCACGCCTCCCTCGCTGGTCGCCTGGACGAGCAGGGTTGGGGGAGTGAACGGCTCGCTGTCGGTGCCCGGATTCACCGATGAGATCACGGGTTGGAACACGGTCGTGGTCCCGAGCGGGAGTTAGCCGTTCGTTCGAATTGGCTAAGATGTGAGTCCGCGTCGGAGTGGCGGAATAGGCAGACGCGCCAGCTTGAGGGGCTGGTGCCCTTAGGGGCGTGCGGGCTCAAGTCCCGCCTCCGACACCACAGGTTTGCAACCCGGGGCCAAGCCGACTTCATCGAGTGTCACCAGAATCGGCGGAGAACCCGCTATCTGGACCGTGAGCCGGTCCGGATAGATGCGCACGGCGTCAACGAGATCCTCGACCAGGGTGCGCCGTTCGGCCGCTGAAGCGGCCTGCCACAGGCCCTCGAGGTCCAGGTCGGCGAGCAGGGCCGCCAGCTGATCAAAACGCGAGACAGTCATGTCGCGCTGGTTCCTCTCGCGCTCGACGGCGGCCAGCTCGTCGTGTAGCGCCTTCATCCGCTGTGTGAGTCGCTGGTGCTCGACGGCGAAGGCGTCGGCGTCGATCCGGTCGGCGTAGAAGAGATCGAGGA
>DATIVP010000244.1:0-9192 GCA_035465755.1 Acidimicrobiales bacterium
CGCGCCACCGCGGTGGCGCGCGGAACCGAGAGTGGTGGTCACTGGGACATGGGGTCGATCGAACACCCGAGCGGTGCACGACGCAACGGACACGGCGCGTCGCCCCTGCTGCCACCGGTGATCGGATCGAACGCCGTGGGCGGAGTGCTGGTGCCTGGAGTGAACGCTCGTGACCCACTCGAAAGACGATTCCCCCCGATCGCCGACTACGCGTTTCTCTCCGACTGCGAAACCAACTGCTTGGTCGCACCGTCGGGAGCGATCGAGTGGCTCTGCCTGCCCGCCCCTCACGACCCGAGCCTGTTCGGCGCGATCCTTGACCGCTCGGCGGGTTCGTTTCGTCTGGGACCCTCCGAGGCCACTGTTCCGGCGGACCGCCACTACGTTCCCGGCACGATGGTGCTGGCGACGACGTGGCAGACGCGAGGCGGCTGGATCGTGGTTCACGACTTCTTGGCGGTGGGACCCTGGGCGCGCACTGCCTCGCGCGCCGATCACTACCGGCGCACTCCGCGCGACTTCGATGCTCGTCACGTCCTGGTGAGGACGGCGACGTGCATCCACGGCACCGTTGACGTCGTGCTGGACTGCGTGCCGTCTCTCGACTACGGGCGCGAGGACGCGAGGTGGGCTTACAAGGGCGCGAGTTACACAGACGTGGTGACCACGAACGCCAGCGACGTGACCCTTACGCTCTCGGGCGACATGCGCTTTGGAATCGAGGGTCGTTCGGTGCGCGCGCGACGGCGCCTCAGCGAAGGCGAGTCGATCTTCGCGGCTCTGAGCTGGGCCGACGGTGAGGCACCTGCCGACGCCGACGCCGCGGAGCGCTACCTCGGCGAGACCAGTCGATTCTGGCGCAACTGGATCGACGGCGGCAAGCTGCCCCAGCACCCCTGGCGCGAGCACCTCCAGCGCAGCGCACTCACGCTCAAGGGTCTCACCTATGCTCCGACCGGAGCTCTGCTCGCGGCCGCGACGACGTCACTGCCCGAGAACCTGGGCGGCTCGCGCAACTGGGACTATCGCTTCACCTGGATCCGCGACACGGCCTTTGCGTTGCGTGCCCTGCATTCGCTGGGCTTTGAGACTGAGGCCGACGATTTCCTTAACTTCCTTGGCGACGTGCTCGAACCACGTTCGCGTGGCGCGGACGACGCGCCCGATCCGCGTATGCAAGTGCTCTATCCCGTTGACGGCTCGGCGAACGAGGTGGAGATCGAACTCGATCACCTCACGGGTTACGCGGCGAGTAGGCCCGTTCGCGTGGGCAACGCCGCTTTCGACCAGACGCAGATCGACATCTACGGAGCCATCGTGGACTGCATATTCGAGCACGCTCGCTCGCGTGACACCTTGACGGCCCGCTCGTGGCGCATCGTGATGCGCTCGGTGGAAGCCGCCCTGGAGAGCTGGCGCGCCCCGGATCGTGGCATTTGGGAGATGCGCGGGGAGGAGAAGCACTTCACGTTCTCAAAGGTGATGTGCTGGGTTGCGGCCGACCGAGGCGCGCGACTGGCTCAGATGCGCGGAGACCGTGAACGGTCCGCGCGCTGGCGCAGTGCCGCCGACGAGATCCACGCCGATATCTGCGAAAACGGCGTGAACGAAGAGGGGATCTTCGTTCAGTACTACGGCTCGGACGAGATGGACGCGTCGCTGCTCCAGCTGCCGATGCTCGGCTTCTTGCCCCTGGACGACGAGAGACTGCGCGCGACCGTCTTTGAGATCGACAATCTGCTCGCCGACGGCGCGTACGTGTATCGCTACGAGGTGCACGATACCGACGACGGGCTGCGCGGCGAGCCCGAGCATACCTTCACGGCGTGCTCGTTCTGGCTCGTGTCGGCGTACGTGATGATCGGCGAGTTGGATCTGGCCCGCTCGCACTGCGAGAAGCTGATCGGCGCGGCGAGCAAGCTGGACCTCTACGCCGAAGAGCTGGATCCGGTCACGTTGCGGCACTTGGGGAATTTTCCTCAGGCTCTGACGCATCTTGCCCTGATCAACGCGGTGCTGCGCGTCATCACGGCCGAGAATGAGTTCAACGAGACCCTCGGCGCCACGGCGTCCCACCAGCGCTGGTGGCTCTCGGACGCCGGCGATTCCAAGATCGTGGGGCCGGGGGACCAGTGGCCCTCGCGTGGCGGCCCATGACTTCCCATCGGTCGAAGAAGAGCCAGGCGATGCGATGCGCCCGTGCGGTGACGACGCGTCACGCCCAGACGACGAGCGGGGCCTGAAAGTCTTATGGCAACGAACCGCGACAAGAGTTTGGCTACGCCGACCAATGGCGACGCGCGACGAGAGGGACCGCGAGCGCCGCTGGTGGTCGTTGCCAATCGCCTGCCGGTGAGCTACTCCGACGAGAGTCACGAGTGGACGCCGAGCCCCGGCGGCCTCGTCTCGGCACTCACGGCGGTCTTGCAGCGCCACAACGGACTGTGGATTGGTTGGCCGGGCACCGAGGGCCACGAGCCGCTGCCGCCCACCTACGAGGGAATCCGGCTCCAGGCGCTCGACATCAGCGCTCTCGAGTACGAGCAGTTCTACCTCGGTTTCTCCAACGCGACCCTGTGGCCGCTCTATCACGACGCGATTCGCTACCCCGACTTCCACCGAACCTGGTGGCACGCCTACCAGGACGTGAACGCGCGCTACGCCCGCGCGGCCGCTGACTCGGTCGACGAGGGCGGCATGGTGTGGATTCACGACTACCAACTCCAGCTCGTACCCGGGATGCTGCGACGACTGCGGCCCGACGTGCGCATCGGGTTCTTCTTGCACATTCCCTTCCCGGCCGCCGAGCTCTTCATGCAGTTGCCCTGGCGCCGCCAGATTCTCGAGGGTCTCCTCGGCGCGGATCTCGTGGGCTTTCAGGTGCACTCGGCGGCCCTGAACTTCGCGCGCATCGCGCGCCGGCTCACCAGCGCCGACGGCACGTCGCAGCTCTTGCATTACGAGGGCCGCGAGATCTCGGTGGGCGCGTTCCCCATCTCCATCGACTGCGCCCAGATCATTGACATGGCGAGCGACCCCGCGATCCGCAAGCGCGCGATCCAGATACGCGAAGAGCTCGGCAATCCAGAGCTCGTTCTCCTGGGCGTAGACCGCCTCGACTACACCAAAGGGATAGGTCAGCGCATCAAGGCCGTCTCAGAGTTGCACGGTGAGGGATTCCTGGTGCCCGGGCGTGACGTGATGGTTCAGATCGCGGTGCCCAGTCGAGAGACTGACCCTCACTACGAAGAAGAACGTCGCAGCATCGAACAGGCCGTCAGTGAGGCCAACGGTGACCAGGGCGTCGTGGGCCGACCGGTCATCCACTACATCCACCAGAACCTGGCCTTTGACGAGCTGGTCGCGCTCTATCTGGCTGCCGACATCATGCTGGTCACACCCTTTCGCGATGGGATGAATCTCGTGGCCAAGGAATATGTGATGAGCCGCAGCGACTTGAGCGGGCGCCTCGTTCTGAGCGAATTCGCCGGAGCGGCGCTCGAACTGCGCGGAGCCTTTGTCGTGAACCCCCACGACCTCGAGGGTGTGAAGGAAGCCATCCGTTCGGCCCGGGCCGTGGCGACGCGCGACGCGCGCGGGCGCATGGCTCGCATGCGCCGGCGCATTCTCGGTCGCACCGTCTATGACTGGGCCGATTCTTTCCTGACCGCCCTGGCGACGGGAGCCCCCTCGGGCGAGCCCGTCACCTAGGGCCATCCGCTCGCTCTCTCGCTCAATTCCTCTGACGACGCCAGATCGTGTCAGCGAGGCCACGGGCTTCGCCCCGTCAGCGGCTCGACTCGGGGTTCGCGTCACGACGCTCGGGGAATTCCCCCATATTGCTCGGGGTATTCCCCTATATCCTTCGGCGCACTTTCGCGCCACGCTGAGTTGGTGGATGATCGTTGGCGTCGGTCGAGGTCGCGATGGTGGATTCATCTCGGCTTGATTGTTTCCGGAGTTGTCGCCCTGGCCCTGGAGCCGATTCTCACAATCCATATCGTCGCCGGACTCTTGTTCGTGGGACTCGTGGTGGTCCACCTGGTCCAGCGTCGACGCACCTCGAGAGTGCTGGCGCGCCGTGTGCTGCAGGCGGAGGCGGTGCTGTCTCGTTCTGGCCGCCTGGCGTTGAGCGACGCCCTGCTCCTCGTCGCCACGTCGGTGATGTTCGCGTCAGGCCTGTGGGACTGGTACGCGGGTCACGCCACGCGTATTCGCTACCACGCCATCTCGGGCGTGCTGTTGGGCGTCATCGCGCTCGTCCACACCTGGCGGCGACGGCGACGCCTTCGCTCCTCACTGGTGCGCTGAGTCCGGTCGCTGACCCGCTCGGGGTTGGTGGAGGCGGCGAGCGGGCAATCCGGGTCAGAGGTCGTCGATGAGATCGGCGATCGACGCGACGACGCGCGAGGGACGGTAGGGACGGCGCTCGACGTCATCGACGCCGGCGACTCCACTCAGCACCAGGATTGTCTCTAAACCCGCCTCCACGCCGGCCAGGATGTCGGTCTCCATCCGGTCGCCGATCATCACCGTCGCACTGGGCGAGGCGCCGAGGATCGCGAGGCCCTCGCGGATCATCACGGGATTGGGTTTGCCCACGAAGTAGGGAACGACGCCCGTGGCGGCCTCGATCAATCCGGCCATGGCGCCACAGCCCGGCAGCGATCCGTCGGGACCGGGGCCGGTGGGTTCGAAGTTGGTCGCGACGAATCGACTGCCGCGCTCGATGAGCGTGATCGCGGTCGAGAACTCGTCGAAGGAGTAGTCCTGGGTCTCGCCGAGGACGACGTAGTCAGGCGCTTCGTCGTCCTCGTGGTATCCCACGTCGGCGAGGGCTTCGTGCATGCTCGCCTCGCCGATGACGTAGGCCGTTCCGCCGGGGCGCTGGGACTGGACGAAGTTCGCGGTCGCGAGAGCCGACGTCCAGAGCTGGCTCTCTTCGACGTCGAGCCCGAGCGCGGCCAGCGAGCGCGAGATCTCGCGCGGGGAGAACAGCGAGTTGTTCGTCAGGACCAGAAAGGGCGTCGCGGTCTCGCGCAGGCGCTCGAGGAAGCGATCCGCCCCCTCGACCATCTTGCCCTCCGCGATGAGGACCCCGTCCATGTCGCACAGCCAACTTCGCTGCTCGAGGGGTGCGGTCATGGTTCCATTATTGGCCATCGGCGCCCTTCCGGCTGACGTTGCGCGTCGATCACTCGAGTCGACGTTGGGACGAATGGCCCCTCCGTTGGCTGCGCGGTCGCTCTTAGCGTGGAGACATGGCCCTTCGCGAAGGCGTCGACGCCGCCCACGTCGTCCGATTCGAGCGCTACGAGGCGACGCACGGGCGGGTCCTGCTCAGCGGGGTCCAGGCCCTCGCGCGAGCGGTGATCGATCAGCGGCGCCTCGACCAGGCGGCCGGCCTGGACGCCGCGGGCTTCGTGAGTGGCTACCCCGGCAGCCCGTTGGCCGGCTTCGACCTCGAGCTCGCGCGCATCCGCGAACTGCTCGAGGCCTGGGGCGTGGTGCATTCACCGGGCCTCAACGAGGAGCTCGCGGCCACGGCGGTGGCGGGCAGCCAACTCTCTCTCCTGCAGTCCGACCACACCGTGGAGGGCGTGACCTCGATGTGGTACGGCAAGGCACCGGGGCTCGATCGCGCGAGCGACGCGGTCCGCCACGGGAACCTGATGGGCACGGGCCCGACGGGAGGAGTCCTCGTGGCCGTCGGCGACGATCCATCCGCCAAGTCCTCGAGCGTGCCGTCGACCTCGGAGCCGAGCCTCTACTCGTTGGGCCTGCCAATCCTCTCGCCGGCCGATCCCCAGGATCTGCTCGATCTCGCCCTTCACGGCTACGCGCTCTCGCGCGCGTCGGGGCTGTGGGTCGGGCTGCGCGTTCCCGCTTCGGTCGCCGACGCCACCCAGAGCGTGCGAGTGGACCTCGAGCGACTGAGCTTCTTCGAGCCGAGCCGCGAGATCAACGGTCGGCCCTTCACCCATCGGGTCACCGCCCAGCTGCTGGGTCCGACGCTGCTGGCGCTCGAAGGCTCCCTCTACGGCGAGCGCCTCGACATGGCGAGGCGCTACGCCGCGCTGAACGGCCTGGACCACTCGAGCGAGCCGGGACCGCACGACGTGCTCGGCGTCGTCGCGGCCGGCCCGGCGTATCTGAGCGTGGTGCACGCGCTCTCGCGACTCGGCATCGACGCCGAGCACCTCGCGAGCGCGGGCGTGCGACTGCTCAAGCTCTCGGTGCTCTATCCGCTCAACGTCGACCTGGTGCGAGAGTTCGCGAACGGGCTGCGTGAAGTCGTGGTGGTCGAGGACAAGCGCGGCTTCATCGAGGACCTGGTCAAGTCGGCCCTCAGCGGCGAGGGCGCCGCAGCGCGGGTCGTGGGCAAGTTTGATGAGCGCGGCTCGCCTCTCATCGCCCACACCGGCGAGGTCGACCCCGACGCGATTCTGCGAGTGCTCGCCGCGCGTCTGGCTCTCTTGGGCAAGGCCGTCGACGTGCCGGCTCGGCCCCTCGCGAGCGCCCCCCTCTCACTCGCGCGCGGTCCGTACTTCTGTGCGGGCTGTCCGCACAACACGTCGGTGAAGTTGCCCGAGGGCTCGTGCGTGGGCTCGGGCAGCGGCTGTCACGGACTGGTCCTGCAGATGGCCCCGCGACAGGTGGGCACCGTCGTCGGACGGTTCCAGATGGGCGGCGAGGGAGCGATGTGGAACGGCATGTCGCACTTCGTCGGCGCCGACCACTTCTTCCAGAACATCGGTGACGGCACCTTCGCCCACTCGGGCTCTTTGGCGCTGCGAGCGGCGATCGCCGCGAAGGTCAACATCACCTACAAGCTCCTCGTCAACTCCTCGGTCGCCATGACCGGTGGCCAAGCCGTCCTCGGGGGCCGCCCGCTCGAGGAACTGTGCCGACTGCTCGTGGCCGAGGGCGTGGCCCGCGTCGTGATCACGACCGATGAGCCGAAGAGCCGTCGCTACTCGCACGTGCCCTCGAGCGTGGCGGTGCGCGATCGGCGCCAGATCCTCGAGGTCCAGCGCGAGCTCGCGGCCACACCCGGGGTGACGGTTCTTCTCCACGACCAGGCCTGCGCGACCGAGAAGCGCCGCAGGCAACGGCGCGCGGGCGAGGTCGCGACCCGTCACGTCGTGATCAATCAGTTGGTCTGTGACGGCTGCGGTGAGTGCGGGGCGCGCACGAACTGCCTCTCGCTGCGCCCGGTGATGACGCCCTGGGGCCCCAAGACCGAACTGCACCAAGAGTCCTGCGCCCTCGACCTGTCCTGTCTCGACTCGCCGTGTCCCGCCTTCGTCACGGTGGACGCCACCGCGTCGCCGACGCCCCACGACCTCGACATCGATCCCGCGCGACTCGTCGAGCCGACTCTGCGCGTTCCGCGCAGCTCCTTCACCGTTCGCCTCACGGGGGTCGGGGGGACGGGCGTGATCACGCTCGCCCAGATCGTGGCGTGGGCCGCGCACCTCGAGGGGCGACACGTGCGGGCCATGGACCAGACGGGCATCGCCCAAAAGGGCGGCTCGGTCGTCTCTGACGTGCGCGTGAGCGACGTCGAGGAGACTTCGACGTTCAAGCTGGGCGCCTCGGAGTGCGACCTCTACCTGGGCTGTGAGATGTTGGTCGCGGCCGAGGCGCGCAACCTGGTCGCGGCCTCACCCGCGCGCACGGTCGCGGTGATGTCGAGTTCGCGGGTGCCGACCGGCCGTCAGGTGGCGAACAACTCGCTCGCCGACCCCGCCATGGACGAGATCCGCGGAGCGATCGATCCGCAGAGCCGCTTCGAAGAGAACCTCTGGCTCGACGCGGCCGGGCTCTCGCGTCGCCACCTGGGAAGCGACGTCTACGCCAACGTCGTCCTGCTCGGCGCCGCGTTCCAGCACGGGACCCTGCCCCTGCCTGGTGAGGCCCTCGAACGCGCGATCGAACTCAACGGCGTCGCGGTTGCGGAGAACCTGCGGGCGTTTCGCCTCGGTCGCCTCGCCGTGGCCGAGCCCGCCGCGCCCGAGTTGGCGCCCGACACCGAACCGATCGCGCCGGCGAGCTCGACGGAGGCCGAACTGCTCGCGCGTTCGGGCGTCACCGACGAACTGGCCGGGATCGTGCTCGAGCGACTGCGCGACGTGCGCGCCTATCAGAACGTCGCCTACGCGCGCCGCTACCTCGACCTGGTCGCGGTCGCGCACGACGCCGAGACGCGCGTGGGTGCGACCGACGGGCGCTTCAGCACCGCGGTCGCGCGAAACGCGCATCGGCTCATGACCTATCGCGACGAATACGAAGTGGCGCGGCTCTCGCGAGACCCGGCCTTCATCCGCGACGTGGCCGCGCGCTTCGGCGAGGGCGCGGCGTTGCGCCATCAGCTCTTGCCGCCGCTGCTCGCGCGATTCGGTCGCGAGCGCAAGGTCGCGGTGGCGGGTCCACTCCTGGGTGGCCTCGCGCGCCTGCGCGGAGTGCGCGGGCGCGCGTGGGACCCCTTCGGCCACGACGAGTTGCGCCGTCTGGAGAGGCGGGTGCGCGACGACTACTTCGCGACCATCACGCAACTCGCCGCCACGCTCACGCCCGAGAACCTCGAGCAGGCGACGAGAGTCGCTGAACTGCCCGACGCGATCCGCGGATATGGCCAGGTGAAGCGCGATCGCCTCGAGGCGTATCAGGCCCAACGCCGAGAGCTGGTCGGCGCCGCGACGTCTAGCTGACGACCGCGCTGCAGTGGCTGCAGCGCGTGGCCGCCACGGGAAGGTCGCTCGAGAGGCACTCCGGGCACGTCTTGGTCGGCGCGGGCGCCACCGGCGGGCCGAAGACGGTCCTGCCCTGCTTGGCCATGTAGGCGCGATAGGGAACGACGAGCACGAAGTACACGACGGCCATGAAGATCACGAAGTAGACGATCGCCGAGATGAAAGCGCCCAGGTTGATGAACTGGCCGTTGAGTGTCCAGCCCAGTCCGGGCGAGCCGCCCGAGGAGCCTTCGACGGCACTGACGAGCGGCGTGATGACCGAGTCGGTGAAGGCCTTGATCAAGGTGGAGAAGGCCAGCGCCACGACCAGGCCGACGGCGATGACGATGAGGTCACCCTGCATTAAGAAGTTCTTGAATCCCTTGATCACCGGTCCTCCTTGCTCTGTGAAGCCGAGACTATCGAGTGTCCCGAGCCTGTGCATGGTTATGCGCTG
>DATIVP010000245.1:0-2522 GCA_035465755.1 Acidimicrobiales bacterium
AGGCGAGCGACGACGTCGTCTTCGCCGACGAAGTCGGGCCGCACCTCGAAGCTCCCATCCTGAAGAGCCCAGCCGTTGGCGCACACAGTCTGCTCTGCTACAACGTCGTGGGTCGGCCCGCCCTGATTCGCCGCGAGAGCCTCTCGCGCCTCGGCGGCTTCGCCTCCGAGGCCGGCTGGGCCTTCGAGCACGACGCCTACCTGCGCCTGCACGAAGCCGACGCCCGCTTCCACCACGTGGCCCAGGTGCTCCCGGCCGGCCGGCCGGCGTCGAGTTTTCGTGCCGAGCACCTCAACGACGACACGGTCGCCGTTGTGCGCTCGGCGATGGCCCGGCGCGGTTGGGGAGACGACGCCACTGCGCGCGCCACGCCAGGTGTCGTCGACTGGCGCCCGCCGGCGCCCGCACCCGCGCCGAGCATCGACATCATCATTCCCACCCGTGACCGCCTCGACCTGGTGCGACAGTGCCTTGAGGCGATCGAATCAATCACGACGTATCCCAACTTCGACGTGATCATCCTCGACAACGACTCCGCTCAGTCCGAAACCCTCGAGTTCTTCACGACGACCAAGTACCGAGTCGTTCCCTGTCCGGGACCCTTCAACTACGCCGCGATCGTCAACCGCGGCGTCGCCCACTCGAGCGCCGACTTCGTCGTCACGCTCAACAACGACACCATCGTGATCACTCCTGACTGGCTCGAGCGCATGGTGGCCCTCGCCGCCCTCGAGGACGTGAGCTTCGTCGGGGCGTGCCTGCTCGATCGCGACGGCACGCGCGAACACGAATCGATCGTCATCGCCCCCTACCCCCAGCACCTGCGAACGGACTCGAACTACCCCCACGTCGATCAGTTCTCGGTGGCGACTCGCGACGTGGCCGCCGTCACCGGGGCGGTGCAGATGGTGCGCCGCGCCACCTGGAACGACCTGGGCGGGATGGACGAGCAGCTCAAGGTCGTCATGAACGACGTCGACATCTGTCTGCGATCTCTGGACGAGCACCGCTACGTCGTCTATACCCCCGACGTGCGTCTCTACCACCACGTATCGAGTTCTCGCGGCACACTGGATCCCCTGGACGACCGCAATCGCTTCATTCGACGTTGGGACATCTTCGGGTCGTTTCGCGACCCCTTCTTCCCCGAGTCTCTACTGCTGCTCGGCGAAACCATGTACTACCGACACCGCGAGATCGACCAGAGTCCCGGGGGCCAAGAGCCGCTCTTGTAGCCTGAGTGGGTGAATTCCCTCGGGACCCGGCTGATGGCCGTTCTGCGCAAGTTGCCGCCGTCGACCGTGCCCGTGGTCGTAGTGATCATCGCTGTCTTCGCTGGCAACGTCATGTACGCGACCGGACTCACCAATTCGGACCCGATCTCGTGGACCGCGGGCATCTCGCACCAGCTCTGCCACGTCACCTGCGGGCGACCCATGATCGACCCCAACGTCGGTTTCATCACCCAACCGCTCGGACACCTGGCCGCCTACGACATCCTCCACGGCCACCTGCCGATGTGGAACTACTTCGAGGGTCTCGGCTCACCCCTCGCCGGTGAAATGCAGAGCGCCGCCCTGTTTCCCTTGACACTGCTCTTCGCCTTCCCGGGCGGACTTCTGTGGTTCCACATGATCCTCGAGATGATCGCGGGAGTCTCCACGTACTTCCTTCTTCGTCGCCTGGGAATTCGCCCGATGATTGGTGCGGCGGCCGGCGCACTCTTCGCGCTCAACGGCACCTACGCCTGGATCGGCAACTCGGCCCTCAATCCGGTGGCCTTCGCACCAATGCTGATCCTCGGCGTGGAGATCATCTACGACGCCGTGCGCGAGCGGCGCGCCAATGGCTGGTACGTGATGGCGCTGGCGCTGGCGCTTTCGCTCTACGCGGGCTTCCCCGAGACGGCCTACCTCGACGGGCTGCTCGCCCTCGGCTGGGCCGCCGTGCGGCTGTTCTCCCTCGAGTCGTCGCGCCGACTCGCCGCGGCCGCCCGCGTGGGACTCGGTGGCGTCGTCGGCGCCGCCCTCGCGCTGCCGATCATCGTGCCGTTCTACGACTACCTGAAGGAGGCCACGGTCGGCGGGCACGTGGCCGCGATCGATGGCATCAGCCACATCGCGGGTCCGGCGTACTCGATGCTGCTCGACCCCTACATCTTTTCCACCCTCTTCTCCAACAAGGCGGTCGGCAACGCCTGGGGTGGAATCGGTGGGTACTTCACGGCGAGCATCGCCGCGCTGGCCCTCGTGGGTCTGATCGGCAGCCGGATGCGACCCCTGCGGATCTACCTCGGCGCCTGGGTGCTGCTCGGCATGATGCTGCTCGACAACTTCTGGAGCGTGCGCCGCGTCTGGAACCTGCTGCCGCGGATGACCACGATCTCGGTGGCGCGCTACATCTTTCCGAGTCTCGAGCTCGCCCTCATCGTGCTCGCGGCCCTGGGCCTCGCCGACCTGGCCACCAGCAAGGTCGCCCGCCGCGCACTGCCTGCGGCGGTCCTCGTGGTCCTCGCCTTGTTG
>DATIVP010000246.1:0-6520 GCA_035465755.1 Acidimicrobiales bacterium
GCGCCCGGACCGGATCCGCGAAGCCCTCGACGACGGTCTGGTGCCCGTGGTGGCGGGCTTCCAGGGGGTCTCGACCGAGCGCGACATCACCACGCTGGGCCGCGGGGGTTCCGACGTGACCGCCGTCGCCCTGGCCGCCGCATTGAAGGCCGACGTGTGCGAGATCTACACCGACGTGACGGGCGTCTTCAGCGCTGACCCGCGCGTCGTCTCGAGTGCCCGCCGCCTGCCCAAGGTCTCCTTCGACGAGATGATGGAGATCGCCGCGACGGGTGGGCGGGTGCTCATGCTGCGATCGGTCGAGTTCGCGCGCCGCCACGGCGTGCCCCTGCACGTTCGCTCGAGTTTCACCTGGGAGCCAGGTACCTGGATTGTGGAGGAGGACCCCACCATGGAAGAAGCCGTCGTCTCGGCGATCACCGACGACACCTCGGAGGCCAAGGTCACGGTCGGTGGCGTGCCCGACCGACCCGGCGTTGCCGCTCAGCTCTTCCGCCAGCTCGCCGACCACGGCGTGAACGTGGACATGATCGTCCAGAACACCGGGGCCAACGGGATGACGGACATCTCCTTCACCGTCGCCAAGACCGACCTCGAGGCCGCGCGCACCGTCTGCCAAGAGGTCAAGGAGGCGATCGGCGCCGCCGAGGTGACGACGGACGACGCCGTTGGACGGGTCTCGATCGTCGGCGCCGGCATGAAGTCGAGTCCCGGCGTGACCGCACTCATGTTCGAGACGCTGTCCGAGCACGGCATCAACATCGAGATGATCTCGACGAGCTCGATTCGCATCTCGTGCGTCGTGCGTGCCGATCGCGTCGCCGACGCCGTGCGCTACCTGCACACCGCCTTCGGGCTCGACGCCGCCTGACCGTAGACTGACCCCATGAATCTGGCGATTGTCGGGGCGACCGGTCAGGTCGGCACCGTGATGAGGGCGATTCTGCGCGAGCGGCACTTCCCGGTGGACACCATCCGTTTCTTTGGCTCCTCGCGCTCGGCGGGCACGACCCTCGAGTGGAGCGGCCACAGCGTCGAGGTCGAGGACGCAGCCACCGCGGACTTCTCGGGCATCGACGTCGCGTTGATGAGCTCAGGGGCGACGAGTTCGCGCACGATCGCGCCGCGGCTGGCGGCGGCCGGGGCGATCGTGGTGGACAACTCCTCGGCCTGGCGGATGGACCCTGACGTGCCCCTGGTGGTCGCCGAGGTAAACGCCCACGCCCTCTCGTCGATTCCCAAGGGCATCGTCGCGAACCCCAACTGCACGACCATGGCCGCGATGCCGGTGTTGAAGCCTTTGCACCTGGCCGCGGGCCTGCGCTCGCTCACCGTCGCCACGTATCAGGCCGTCTCGGGGGCGGGTCGCGAGGGCGTCGACGAGCTCGCGGGCCAGCTCGAGGCGACCCTCGAGCGCGACGTGCGGGTGCTGACCTTTGACGGCGAGGCCTTCGAGCTCACCGCGGGCGTGAAGTTCCCGACGACGATCGCCCACAACGTGATCCCCCTCGCGGGCTCGATCGTCGACGACGGTTCGCTCGAGACGGGCGAGGAGCAGAAGTTGCGTGACGAGAGCCGCAAGATCCTCGAGATCCCGGGTCTGCTGGTGGACGCGACCTGCGTGCGCGTTCCCGTCTTCACCGGACACTCCCTCGCGATCACGGCGAGCTTTGCCCGCGACCTCTCGCCCGAAGAGGCGACGTCGGTCCTCGAAGGCGCGGTCGGCGTGGTCGTATCCGACCTGCCGACGCCTCGCCTCGCCGCCGGCAAGGACCCCTCCTACGTCGGCCGCATCCGCCGCGCCGAGACGGTGTCGCACGGGCTCTCGCTCTTCGTCGCCAACGACAACCTGCGCAAAGGTGCGGCTCTCAACGCCGTCCAGATCGCGGAACTGCTGGCTGCGCGTTAGAGCGCTCGCGCAAAGCGCCGATCCGGAACGAACCACATTACGGACACCGTGACGTAGAGCGCGTAGGAGATCCACGGGCTCACGAAGGCCAGAGCCGTTCCGAACGCATAGAGCAGCTGCGAGACGAGTCCCTTGCGATCGCGCCCGACGATGCGTGCGACGACCGGGCGCGCCTCGGCGCGCACGATGGAGCGCGTGAGGGACGAGAACGCGAGCGCCGAAGCGAGCGCGACCACGCCGTAGGTGGCGGCCGGCGCCGTGGCGCGGTAGTCGCGCGCGACCCACTCGGTCATGACCGGGATCAGCGACAAGAAGAACAACAGCGCCAGGTTCGACCACATCACGCCCGCCGAGATCCGCGTGGCCGCGCGCAGGAGGTGGTGGTGGTTGTTCCAGTAGATGCCCAGAAAGACGAAGTTAGCCGCGTAGACGAGCAGCTCGGGCAGCCGGTGGAGCATCGCGGCGAAGGCCCCGCTGGTGGGAGCGTGCAGGCTCAGCGCCGTGACCGTGATGATGACGGCGAGGACGCCGTCGCTGAAGGCCTCGAGTCGTCCGACGCCAACCTCGTTCTCCTCGGCTCCCATCGGTCCATTGTGACCGCCACCGCCGCGGCCGTGGGGTATCTAATCGGCGCCGCTGCGTCCGACCTGGCGTCGCGCGAGGTTCACGCAGTGGTCGCCGAAGCGCTCGTAGAAGCGCGCGAGCAGGGCTACTTCGACGGCGACGGGCAGTGCCATCGATCCCGAGGTCAGTTCCGCGGTGAGAGAGACGTGCAGGTCGTCGAGCTCGTCGTCGATGTCCTCGATGGCCCCGGCCGCTTCTCGCTTGCCATCGATGATCACGTCGGACGCTTCGCGCCAGATGGTGGCCGCGACCTCGCCCATTCGCTCGATGAGACCACGACTGCGCGGGGACATCTCCGCACCCAGTCCGCGCGCCGCGCGTCGCGCGATGTGCTCGGCCAGGTCACCGTTTCGCTCGACCTCGGGGAGGACTCTCAGGAGGGTCAAGAGCTCTTCACGCGCGGTAATGGTCAACTGAGAATCTGCCACCAGTTCTCGCTCGGCTTCGGCGACCATCGCGTCGACGAGCTCGTCGATGATGACGTCGTGCTCGACCACCCGCTTGGCCAACTCACGGTCGCCGGCGAGCAGGGCGTGTGTCGCCTCGGTCATCGCCTCCCCCACCAGGGCAAAGACCCGAACCACGCTCGGCCGAAGGCCGGCGAGGGCCGCCGACGTGGCGATCGGGGAGGTCGCGACCTTGCGGCGTGAGCCGAGTGAGAAGTGCCGGGCCATGCACGAACGCTATCGGCGTGCTGGGTTCACCACGATGCACCTGATGGCGAGGTTCATCGTTCTCAGAATCGTCCGGGATTGCGCACTGGTGCACATGTAACATATTGGGGGCGACAAGTGTTTGCACATTGGGCGCAGAGACCGGGGTGACATCGTGAGAGAGCTTTTCCAGAAGAGTCGTTGGGCCGTCAAGCGGGCCGCAATCGTGCTGGCGGCCGCGGTTTCAGTGGTCGGGGTGAGTGTGATTGCTCAGCCCGCCGGCGCTGCGGCGAGCTTGGCGTGGGGCAGCTTCGCGTTGCCCGCAGGGGTGCCGGACCACGACTATCCCTCCAATGCATTTGCTGTCGACGGCGCGGGTTTCATCTACTACGTCGACAACAGCACGGGTCAGCTGACTCGTTTCTCGCCGACCACGCAGGTGGCTACCCCGATGTCGCCGACTAACTACAACGGCTATGCCGGCCTTACGGTGGACGCGGCGGGCAACGTGTACATCTCAAGATTCGGGACCGTCATCGAAGTGGCGCCGAACGGTGCGTCGAGCACGGTGACGTCGTCGATATCTAACCCGGGGGCGCTCGCCGTGGACTCCGCGGGGCACCTGTTCGTGGCCAACACCATCTCCTTTTCTGGGACGATCTATGAGGTGTCGGGCTCTACCGTGACGACGGTGGGAACGGTTCCGACCTACGCGAACTCGATCGCTGTTGGCCCAGATGGCTCGATCTACGTCGCCGACTACGGCAACCAGGTGTTCCGGATCAAGGGCGGCGTCACCTCCACCATCGGTTCGTCTTGGCAAGAGCCCGAATCGGTCGCCGTCGACGGCCAGGGCAACGTCTACGTCGCAACCGAGGCCAACACGAATCTCTGGATGGTCTCTCCCTCCGGTGCGACGACTGACATCTCGCCGACCGCAGCGCCGAGCGGGGCCGCCGACCAGATCTACTACATGAACTCGACGCTCTACTACTTCGACTCCAGCAACGAAGTGAGCAACGTCAACACGATGTACGTCCTCACGCCTCGACTCTTGGGCCTCTCGGTGACGGGGTCGCTCTCTAGCGCCGGCTCGTCGCTCGTCCAAGGTGTGTCTGCGACGTGGATGCCCGTCGCCGGTGCCACCAGCTACACCTGTCGGCTGCTCTTCGGTTTCAACGCACCCTCGAGCTTCACGATGATCACGTCCACCCCTTCGTGCTACTTCGGTGGACTGGACCCCGCTTCTCTCTACGGGGTGTCCGTGGTGGTGAACAACGGTTCTGCGACGGGAGCGGCGTCGGCGTTCGAGGGACGTCCGACCTGGCCACTCACTTCGGGCAAGGCGAAGCACTCGGCACTCTGTCAGATGGGCCACACGTCTCGCACCAAGTGGGTGACGGGCACCAACCCGCGCTGCCCATCGGGTTGGCACCGGACTTTGTTGCTCTAGTCGGCTCAGATCTCACGGCCCCGGATCCGGATGACGGGTCCGGGCCGCATCGTCTCTGTGTCAGTGCGCCTCGCTATGGTGAGGCCAAACGGATGAGAGGCCAGTTGTGACGCTGATCGTGGGCATCGTGGGAGTGGTGGTCGGGGCGCTGCTCGCGTGGGTGCTGGCCCAGCGGCGCACTCAGGCGATTCGCGACGAGGCCGCCGCCACTAGGGCCGAGGTGGCGGTGCGTGACGCGCAGCTCGCTGCCGCCCAGGCCGACCTCGCGCGCAGCCAGACCGAGCACGAGGCGGCGATCGCTGGCCTCGAGGCGACGTTCGAGAACCTGTCGAACCGGGTGCTCGCGACCCAGATGGACAGCTTCGCCCGCTCCCAACAGGACATCCAGCGTGAGCGCGACGAGAAGCTGGGACTCACGATCCAGCCGCTGACGGCGATTCTCTCGCAGTACGAACGGAACCTCGCCGAGTTCGGCAAGGAGCACGTCGTCGCGCTCGAGGACGTGAAGAAGCGCGCCGCCGATCTTCTCGAGGCCCAGCGACGAACCCAGGAGGAGACGAGTCGTCTCAATCAGATTCTGGGACGGAGCGATCAGCGCGGGCGTTGGGGTGAGATCCAGCTCGCGAACGTGCTCGAGCGCTCAGGGCTTCGCGAAGGGATCGACTACTCGACCCAGGTCACGACGGTCACCGAGGCACGCGTGGGCCGGCCGGACTTCGTGGTGAACGCGCCCGGCGGGTGGAAGCTCGCGCTCGACTCGAAGTTCCCCTTCGACCGATTCGAAAAGGCTCTCGCCTCAACCGACGCTGAGGAGCGACGCGGCCTCTTCGCCGAGCACGCGCGGGCTCTGCGCAGTCACGTCAAGACCCTCGGCTCCAAGGCGTACTGGGAAGGCATCTCGCCAGCGCCGCAGTTCGTGGTGTGCTTCGTGCCGAGCGACTTCGCCATCAGTGCGGCCCTCGAGGCCGATCCCGACCTCCTCGACTACGCGAGTCATTCACGAGTGCTCATCAGCGGCCCCACCAACCTGCTCGGACTGCTCTGGTCGGTGGCGGCGGTCGTACGCCATCACGACGCCGTCCTCAACCAGGAGAAGCTTCTAGAGCGCGCGGGGCAGATCTTCGATCGTCTCGCGAAGGTCTTCGAACCCGTCGCCAAGATGGGCGACTCGCTCAATCGCAGCGTCGAGAACTACAACAAGATGGTCCGCTCCCTCGAGTCGCGACTGCTGCCGGCCGCGCGGGACCTTCGCGCCTACGGGGGGGCGCACGGCAAGGAACTGCCCGAACTGAGCGAGCTCACCCAGCTCTCCGCGCCCCCGAACCAGACGGTGTGGGACGTGGACAGCGCCGCGCTGAACGAGGGAGCCTCGGAGATCCTCGACGTTGAGGGCGACGAGTAGCCGGACGGGGCGACGAGGTCGATGAGTACATTGGACGGTCGTGGCCAGAACTCGCGCCCAGCGGCGCCGACACAGTGCGTTGCTGGTCATCGCGCTCGTCGTCACGGTTTTGGCGGTCGTCTTCGCCCGCGACGTGAGCCGCTCGGCGCATGAGGCGACGAGTCCGCGGCGCAGCGAGAACCGCAGTTTCGCCCAACTGGCCAATCGGCTGATAACCCTCGAGAACAACGCCGATTTCCATCTGGCCTATTTGCTGAGTCACGGCGACGGTCTGTCGCGACCGGTCTTCGCCGCGCGCCTCGCCCAGATCGACCAGCAGCTCGGCCCTCTACTGGGTGACGCATCGCTGCTGCACCGCCCCGCGCTCGCTCATCACGTCCAGCGCGAGGTGATCAACCTCACGACCCAGAGGGTTGCCTCCGATCAGGCGATCATCGCCGCGGCGACAGCCGCGCTCTCGCTGCCCGGGGCGAGCACAC
>DATIVP010000247.1:0-18273 GCA_035465755.1 Acidimicrobiales bacterium
CCGGCCTGGTAGACGTCGCGCACCGGGCCGAGGGTGCCGTTGAGCACGCTCGCGTCGAGGGGCTCGATGTACGAGCGCGGCAGGTCGATGCCCAGCATGCCGTCACGCAGGCGTCGGCCCGAGAGGACGCCCGAGCGGGTCTGGAAGTAGAACTCGCCCCCGGGCACCCCGAGCTCGCTCAGCAGCACGTGCAGCGTCGCCAGGGTCGCGTGTCCGCACAGGTCCACCTCGACCGTAGGGGTGAACCATCGCAACGACCAGCCGTCACCTACTCGGCGCAAGAAGGCGGTCTCTGAGACGCCCAGTTCGAAGGCGATCTGTTGAAGATCCTCATCAGCCATGGGCCGCTCGAGGAGGACGACGACGGCCGGATTGCCCCGCGCCCCTTCGCCGATGAAGGCGTCCACCCACCAGAGTCGATGTCCGAACGTCACCTTGACCGAATCCACTCTTAGACACTGCCACAGGCGCACGCACCGCTCGCGTAGCCTCGAGGGGTGCGTGTCGCGACGTTCAATCTGCACGCCGGCGTCGACGGATGGGGTCGTCCCACCGGCGCAATCGATGCCGTGGTCGCCCTCGCGCCGGACATCCTGATCTGCCCGGAGACGTGGCGCGGGCCGCGTGGCGACCTCTTCGAGGAACTCTCGACGCGGCTCGATATGACGGGAACGTTCGCGCCCCTGGCCGAGGCCGAACGGGCCCACGGCCACCACGTGGGCCCGTCGTGGCAGCCCTGGCGCGCACATCTCACGGGCGAACACGGCCTCTACTTCAGCGAGCACCGGGCCCTCACGCCGAGCCAGCGAGCGCGCCGCGAGCGCGCCGACCTCGAACGCGGCGAGTGGGGACTGTCGCTGCTGACGCGCCTGCCCGTCGAATCCCTGCGCGTTGAGTCCCTGGGACGTCTCCCGCGCGAGAAGGTCCGGCGGGCGCTGATCGTCGCCACGCTCTCGCTCGAGGGCCGGCGCTTCCACGTCCTCGCGGTTCACGGCGCGCACATCAGTCACGGCTCGTTCCGCCAGTACCGACGGGTGCGCGAACTCGTCGCGACTCTCGACGCGGACGTGCCCGTCATCCTCGGCGGCGATTTCAACTCGTGGCGGCCCCTGCTGCGCGTGTTCCTACCCGGATGGGACAGCCTCGTACGTGCGCGCACCTGGCCGGCGCGGCGCCCGCACTCGCAGATCGACCACCTGCTCGGCCGTGGAGCGTGGCGCGCGCGCGGCGGCGGGGCGATCAACGCCGGCAGCGACCACCGGTTGCTCTTCGCGGACGTCGACCTCGGCGGCTAGTCGATGTCGACGCCGCGGCTCTCGGGGACTCGAACCAGCAGCGCAAGCGTCGGCAGGAGGGGCAGGAAAGTCACCAGCGCGGGCAGTCGCAGCGACGTCACCGCGGCGACGTGGACGCTGTCGCCGACGACGCCGAAGAGGGCCAGGCCCGCCGTCGCCCCGAGGATCCCCGCGAGGGCCACCCAGCCCGCGGCGGTCGAGCGCACGCGCCGCGAGAAGATCTCCGTCGACAGCGCGCTCGCCGCCGGTGCGAACAGCCCGGCGGCCCCCACGCCGATCATGTAGCCCAGGACGAAGCTCACCCGCCCGCCGCTGTAGGCGACGGTCGAGGTCACCGCGAGGGCACTCAAGCCGATCGCCACGGTCGCACGCCGTCCAATGGCGTGGGCGAGCGCCCGCGAGGCGATCAGTCCGGCGAGTCCCGTCGCCGCGCTCGCCACGACAATGCCGGCCACCACGTGGGGCGCGAGCTTCAAGATCCCCTCGGCGTAGACGAAGGCGAAGCCGTTCGCCGGACCGGTCACCATCCCGGCCGCGAAGGCGACCAGGGCGACTGCGATCAGGCGAGCGCGCGCGTCGCGCGGCACGGCCCCGAGGCGCAGGAACTCGTCGCCGTGGCGTGGCGACTCGGGGATCGAGCTCACGAGCGGCGTGATCGCGGCGACGGGCACGAGGGTCAGGGCGAAGAGCCAACGAAACGAGCCGGGACCGCGAATCAGGCCGTGCAGAATCGCCGACAGCCCCGAGCCCACGCCGGCGCCCGCGGCCATGATGACCAGGCGATGGATCCGCTGGGTGGTCGAGGAGAGCTCGACGGTCAGGACCTGGACGATGGTGGAGACGGCGGTGAGCAGCGGGCGCGCCAGGGCGAAGCACGCGACGAAGAACCAATAGTTGGGACTCAGCGCCGCGGTGCTGGTGGCGAGCAGGCCCGCGAACAGGGCCGCGCGCACCACCCTGGTTCGTCCGCGGTGATCGGCCAGAGCGGTCACCGGCAGCGCGGCCAACGAGGCCAGTCGCACCACCGCCAGGCCGATGCCGATCGCCGAACCCGATAGTCCGACAACCGCGCGCAACGAGCCCGTGGGCTCGACGTGTCCGAAGTGGCGCGCGACGTCATTGAGCGAGGCCACCGCGCCGAACTGGGCGAAGCCCGCGGCGAGGGCGATGGCGAAGAGGACGCCGATCGCCCGGCGCGACGACGTCGCCACGTCCTAGTTGAGAGAAACGGAGTCGTCGACGACGACGAGGGTCTTACCGTGATTGCCGCCACTGAACAACAGGTTCAGCGCGTCGGGTGCGTGTTCGAGTCCCTGGACCAGGTGTTCGCGGTGGGCGAGTTCGCCGCGCGCGAGCATGCTCGCCAGTTCGCCCTGCGCCTCGGCGAAGCGAGGGGCGTAGTCGAGGATGATGAAGCCCTCCATCGACCCACGACGCGATATCAATCTCGAGGTGTTGGCGAGTCCCGCCCCGGCGCCGTTGTACTGCGAGATCGCCCCACAGAGCACGACGCGCGCGTGCATCGCGATGTTGGCCAGCACCGCGTCGAGGACCTTGCCACCGACGTTGTCGAAGTAGAGGTCGACGCCCGCTGGACACGCCTCGTGCAGGCGTCGCGCCAGATGCCCCTCGCGGTAGTCGAGGCAGTCGTCGAATCCGTAGAACTCGACCACCTCCGCGCACTTTTGCGGGCCACCGGCGATGCCCACGACTTTGGCGGCACCTCGCGCGCGTGCGATCTGACCAACGGTCGATCCGGTTGCCCCGGCGGCGCCGGAGACGACAACGACGTCGCCGGCCTTGACTCGTCCCACGTCAACGAGTCCGAAGTACGCAGTGATCCCGGTCACGCCGAGCACGTTCAACACGGTGGCCAGGTCAAGGCCGAGCCCGCGCGGCAGCACGGTGAAGTGATTGCTCGCGTCGGCGATCGCCCACTCCTGCCAGCCCGTCATGCCGAAGACGACGTCGCCGACCTGATAGTGCTCGGACTGGCTCTCGACGACGACGCCCGCCCCCGAGGAGCGCACGACCTCGCCAATGGCGATGGGCGGCAGGTAACCGGGCGCGTCGTCCATCCAGGTGCGAATCGTGGGGTCGATCGACAGCGTGCCGACTCGCACGAGCGCCTGACCGGGACCGCACGTCGGCACGGGGGTTTCCACCAGGGCGGTGGTGCCGGCGTCGACGGGTCCCGACGGACGCTCACGCAGCACGATCTGACGGTTCATGGCAACCTCCTCGGCGACCACGTTAGGCGTCGGCCAGTTCGGCGAGAATCCGCGCTTCGTCCTCGCCACTGAGGCCCACCTTCGATCTCGGTGTGGTCGGGGTGCGCTGCTCGTGCAGGGCCACGGCGTTGATCGTCTCGGCGAGCGCGCGGGTGGAGAGTCCCGCGTCGCGTGCGCGCCGCGTGTCGAGGGCGAGCAGGGACAGCGCCTCCTCGGGGCCCTCCCACAGCGGCAGATCACCCGGGCCGACGCCCGCGGCGATCAGGCGATGCCCGTCCACCCAGCGCAGGCGGGTGTCGGCGGGCCCGACTGCGTCGACCACCTCGTTCAAGAAATCGCCAAAGCTGAACGGAGGCGTCGGGCCCGCAACGTGATAGATGCCCCCGGGCATGCCGCTTCGCGCGACGACGAAGTCAGCGAGGTCGCGCACGTCGATCACCTGGAACGGATTGCTCGCCGGTCCCGGGGCGAGCACGTCACCACCGCGCGCGATGCGCTCCACCCACCAGGTGAAGCGATACGTGTGATCGAAGGGGCCGGCGACGTAGGTGGGGCGGATGATCGTCGGTTGCGCACCGTTCCACGATGGCCCGCCCGGGCCGAAGCCCGCGTGCGCGGCGACCTCGCAGAGATACTTGAGCCCCCCGTAGGTCGCAGCGCTCACCACCTCGGTGGAGGGGTCCTCGAGGGTCACGACGGGCGCGTCCTCGGTATCCAGGCGCGTGGTGCGCGGCGCGTACACGGAAATCGAGGACACGTGTACGTAGTGTCCGCCACGACCCGCGAGGGCCTCGGCCAGACTGCGAACCTGGCGTGGCACGTAGGCCGAAGAGTCGAAGGTGACCTCGAACTCGCCCTCAATGCGGGCCAGATCGGACTCGTTGTCACGGTCCCCCAGCACGTTCACCACACCATCGAACAGTCCCGGGTTGGTCTTGCCCCGGTGAAAGATGGTCACCTCGTCGCCGCGCGCCAGGTATGCCTCGACGACGGCGCGCCCCACGAACTGCGTACCTCCAATGACCAGGACTCTCATGGGCGAATACTGTCACACAATCGCAATACGCCCGCGCCCGCGCCCTCGGTACGCTTTTAGAAACGGGAGATCGTTGCGGGCGTTGGCCGGCCCCGCGAAGGAGTCACGTGAAACGTATCAGGGGACTTCTCCTGAGCATTCTCATTGGCGGCGTCATCCTCGCCGCGTGCGGGGCGGCGTCGCCGCCGCCCACTTCGAGCTCCCCCGAGTCGCTGCCGCGCTGCACCAGCGCCAACCTGCGCGTCGAGATCGGCATCGCCAACGTGGCCATGGGCCACGTCAGCCAGCAGATCCGCCTGAAGAACATCTCCCAGGCCACGTGCACCCTGCGTGGCTACCCACGCCTGCAGATGCTCGACGCCGCCGGCGCAGCCCTGACGACACACCTGCACTTCGGAGCCGACTACATCGTGCCGACCATTGCGGTGCGAACGGTGACGCTCGCGCCCAACGCGTCGGCGGGATTTCTCGTTGGCTACGAAAACGCCACGGGTTTCGCCACCGCCAGCTGTCCGACGTCGCACACGATCGAGATCTACCCGCCGCACAGCGCGTCCGCACTCAGCGTACGCTGGCACCTCGCTCCCTACGGGGGAAGCGTGAGCGCACTGAACTGCGGCCTCCTCAGCGTCTCGCCGATCGCGAGCGTCGCGCAACTCGGCTAGCCCCGTCGAACCCGTTGATAGCGTCCCAGGGCGATGAAGGTCCAGACCCCCTCGACCACGCCGAAGGGCCAGGCACCCGACGAGAAGCCGTAGGCGCTCGACAGCGCACAGCCCAGCGCGAAGGCCAGAGTGAAGTGGGCCGACCGTGACTCGAGCGCGTACATCGTCATCATGAAGCCCAGGGCCAGCACCCCGAAGATCGTCAGTCCCACGGCGCCACTCTAGAGACCGCACCGCGGCACTTCCCGGTCACTAGCGTGTCCACGTGGTCTCGACGTGCGGACTTGGCCGACTTCTCACGGGCGGCGCGATGGGCTTCGTGGGGGCCAGTCCCTTTCACAGCTCATTTCTCAACTGGGCCGGGGCCGGGGTGGGAGTGGGGGCCGTCTACGTCTGGACGAGATGGCTGGGCCACGCCACCGCCTGCGACCTTGCCGCGGCGCCCCGCGACGACCGGAGTGAACGCGACGAGCGAGACGCGGAGGAGGCGCTGTAGCAAGCGTTGGCACGGGCGCCGTCGTCGCGTCCGTGCACGATCTCTTTGGCGGCGCCTGGTTAACTGTTGCGGTGACGTCGGAAGATCTCGTGCGCCGGGGGCTCGCGCTGGAGTACACGACGTTGGCGTGGAACGTCGTGGGCGTGGTGTACCTCGCGATCGCCGCGCTCGCCGCCCATTCGATCGCCCTCGCCGGGTTCGGCTTCGACACGTTGGTGGAGATCGGGGCATCGACCGTCGTCGTCTGGGAGCTACGCAACGTCCACGGTGACCGCCAGCGCACGGCCCTGCGCCTCATCGGTCTCGCGTTCATCGTGCTGAGCGTCTACCTGGTCGTCTTGACCGCACTCGCCTTCGCCCGCCACGTCCATCCTCACCACTCCCCCGCGGGCATCGCGTGGACGGCCTTGACCGCGGGCGCCATGTTCGCCCTCGCCTTCGCCAAGTCGCGCACCGGACGCGCACTGGGCAATCAGGTTCTCATCACCGAAGGGAGGGTGACCTTCGTCGACGGCATGCTCTCGTGCGCCGTGCTCGTGGGACTCGCCGCCAACGCTCTGCTTGGATGGTGGTGGGCCGACCCCGCCGCGGGGCTGGTCATCATCTACTACTCAGTGCGAGAATCGCGAGAGGCCTTCGCCCACTATCGCGCGGCGAGCTGAAGGCGACGCGAACGGGTGCGCAGGCACGCCGGATCGTCACCCAACACGTCGCCCGTGCGAGCGTAGGCGCGCGCCCGCGATCCCCCGCACAGGCGTGAGTAGTCGCAACGCCCACACGCCCCGTGAAGCTCTCCGGCGCGCAACGACGTCAGCAGCTCGCTCTCGGTGTAAATCTCACTGAGCGGACGGTCGCGAACGTTGCCGAGGGTGACGGGCAGAAAGCCCGACGCGTGGACCGCACCGTCGAAGCCGACGAAGATAATGCCGCGGCCGTCGCCGGTGGCCAAGGTGGCGCTGTGGCCGCGAACGTCCTTCTCTCGCGCGCCGAGCTGAGCGCTGAGCTCGTCATAGAGGCCCCCGAGGGAGAAGGCCGACGCCGGATCGTTGGTGGAGAGTTCGAGGCGCTCCTCCTGGACCCGGCGAAAGAACGGAGCCTCGACAGTGCGCACCGTCATCCCCCGATTGGCGACGTCGACGAGGAAGTGGCACACGTCTTCGGCGTCCTCGGCGCTGACTTCTTCGATCTCCGTGCCGCGTCCCACACCGACGAGGAAGAAGACCTCCCAGATGGCGACGCCGAGGCCCTCGAGCAGGCGGGCGATCTCGGCCAGTTCGTGGACGTTTCGTCGCATCACGGTCGTGTTCACCTGCAGGCGAAAGCCCATCTCGACGAGCATCGCCAGCGCGGCGAGGGTGTCGTCGAAGTGACCCGGTATGCCGCGCAGCGTGTCGTGCGACTCGGCGTTCGATCCGTCGAGGCTGATCGACACCGCGCGCACCCCGCGCTCGTAGAGCCCCGCCATCGCATCACGCGTCAAGCGGGGGGTCACCGACGGAGCGACGCCCACGCGCAGGCCCGATGCGGTGGCGTGGGCGACGAGTTCGAAGAGGTCGTCGCGCTCGAAGCAGTCGCCGCCGGTGAAGACGACGATGGGCCGGGGTGCGGGCATCGCCGCGATCTCCTCAAGCAGCGCGATCCCCTCGTCGTGGGACAGCTCTCCGGGCAGCGCCGTCGTCTGGGCCGACGCGCGGCAGTGTCGACAGGCGAGTGAACAGGCCTTCGTCGTCTCCCAGAACACGAGGTGGGGCGCCTGCTCGTAGCGCGCCAGGGTCTTGACCAACGTCCGTTCCTTCACCGCACACCCACCTTTCGGGAGCCGGCCAACCACGCCGCTCCCGCTCTCCGCTTCTCGGTCACCTCCATCCAACACGCGACCGCGGGTCGACCTCTAGGGTCAAAGGTCAGAGTTGGCTGGCGACCAGCGAAAACGCTAGGCCAGTGGCTCGGCGATGACCGCGGTGCCGTAGGCGAGGATCTCCTGGAACGTGCCGGCCAACTCGTTCGAGTCATAGCGCATCGCCACCACCGCCGTCGCGCCCAACGCCGCGGCGCTCTCGGTGAGACGCTCCAACGCTTCGGCGCGCGACTCTTGGAGCTTCTTGGTGAGTCCGCGAAGTTCACCACCGCCGAGCGCCTTGAGTGACGCCCCGAGCTGGGCGCCCACGTTGCGGGTGCGAACCGTCAGCCCGTTCACCTCTCCGAGGACCTTGGTAATGCGCCAGCCGGGCAGGTCGTTGGTCGTCACGATGAGCATGCCGCCACCTTTCGTCTCGATGTCGACGCTACTCCTGAACGATGTCAAAGGCGCGCAGCGACCGGATGCGTTCCTCGCGGCGGGCCCGCAGCTTGCGCGTCGAGAGCTGCGACAGTTCAACGTAGGCGCGCATGATCTCGACGTGCACGCGTTGGACGGTGACGAACGGATTCGGGTCTTCGGGAATGACCCGATCAATCAGGCCGAGATCCAATTGGTCCTGGGCCGTCGAACGCATGGTCGCCAGAGTCATCTTCACCTGCTCGTGGCTCGGCGTGGGGGTCTTGTAGAGAATCGATGCGGCCGAGCGCGGCTCGGCCACGTAGGCCATCGCCTTCTCGAGCATGATGATGTGATCGGCCATCGGAGTTGTCGCCAGCCCTCCCCCGCTGCCCAACGCCCCGGCCACCAATGAGATGACCGGTCCGTCGTAGTCGATCCCCTTGAGGATGGATCGGGCGATGGCGCGCGACTGGCCCCGCCGCTCGCTCTCGAGCGTTGGCTTGGCCCCCAGGGTGTCGGTGACGAACAGCGCGGGCAGATGCAGGCGCTCGCCCATCTCCAAGAGGCGGTCCATGAACTCGAAGTCCTCAGGCCCGGGATTCGACGGGCGCTTGATGACGGCGTCGCCCACGCGCTGATACGACGGCTGGGTGCCGATGACCACGAAGGGTTGCGCGCCGACCTTGGCGAACGCACCGGCGATCGCCGGGTACCGCTGGATGTCGGGCTCTTGAACGTAGTTGTAGACCGCGACGGCGTCAGAGAATGCGAAGCGCGTGATGAACTCGAAGTCCACCCGGTTCGCGTCCGTCATGAGGTCCTGGTACTGGGCGACCAGAGAATCGGCCTCGTCGCTCGCCGAGCGGCGCGCGGGCGCCGAGCGCAAGATCTCGCCCGCAGACGGATCGGCGAAGGCCGGACCGTGGATGCCGACGGAGCCAAAGGCGAACACGCGGCGCTCGTCGTGGGCGCCGACGTTGCGCACCAACGGGGGCGTCTCCGCCGTGAGCTGGTGCGCCTTGTCCGGGCGCGCCGTCGCGGACAAGAGCTCACCGAGGTACGTGACGACGGCTTCGACGTCCGCGAGGACGACGTCGATGTTGCGATCGAGCAGGTTGGCCTCGGCGCTCTGGGAACCGCTCGGCACGCTGGCCCCCTCGAAGGCCTCGATGACGTTGGGACCCGCGAAGCCGAAGTTGGTGCCCGACGTCGCAAGGATGAGATCCGCGTTGGGCACCGCGCTCGCCGAGACGCCACCCCACACGTTGCCCAGCAGCACGGCCACCTGGGGCAGGTCGACCTTCTCCTTGAAGTGGCGAATCGCCTCGACCATGCGCGTCATCTGGGTGAGACCGGCAAAGTTCTCGTGCTGGCGCACGCCGCTCGAGGCGTAGACGGAGATGAAGGGCAACTTCTTCGACACGGCGAGATCCGACGCCGCCTGGAACTTCTCGCCTGACACCACGCCGAGCGAGCCGGCGAAGAAGTCCCAGTTCATGGCGTAGAGCACCACCTGGTGTCCGGCGATCGTCGCCAGCCCGTAGGTCGAAGATTCAGTCTTGCCGCGACGCGACTCACGACGCAGTTTGTCGCCGTAGGACTCGTCGGATTCGCCGGCGTGTCCCCGGCGCACGAGGCCCACCAGGTCCTTGGCGATGCGCCAGCGACCGTGGCTCGCCTTGTAGTGAACGAGTTCTTGGAAGCTCAGGAGTTCCGACGGGCTGTTGACGCGCCGTCGATTGTGCAGGTGAGCTTCGACCTCTTGCTCAAAGACGGGCAGGCCAACGGGGTGACCCTCGCCAATGAGGTTGTAATCGAAGTCATCGTGGGGGCGGCCGCCGACAGCGTCCGTGGACTCAGACATGGGTATCCATTATGGCACGGAGCCACTCGACGCCACCGGGGTGCTCGATTCACGCGTCGGGTCACGCGCGCGCAGTGGACTAACCGTGTTACGCCGGAGTAACTCGGAGGCAGCGACGAGTCACGCGTCGACGCGACGCGTTTCGCTACTTGGACTTGCCCTTCTTCGACTTCGACTTGCCCTTCTTTACCTTGGACTTCTTGATCGGCTCGGCCGTGGACTTCGACGCGTGGCGCTTCGGGGACTTCTTGGCCCCCTTATCCTTCTTCTTGCCCCGCTTTTCCTTCTTTGCCTTCTTCTTCGTCTTTTCGTGCTTGGTCGCTCCCGTGCCGTCGACCACGACGTCATCCGCGTGGGAGGCGAATGGAGGGTCGGCCCCGCGTGGGGCGAGTGCCACGACGTCGTGACGCTCACGCGCTCCAGCGTCGAAGTAGACGCGTTCGACGATGGTCATGTCGTCGCTTCGCGCCGCGCGTCGAAGACCGACGCGTGCGCCGGTTGAGGCCGTGTCAGACGCGTCACCAACCAGCGAGCGCCGCGCCTGGGCGATGCAGGTTGCTCCGTAGAGATGGAGGATCTCCTCCAGGTCCGCACCCAAGAAGTTGGCAAGGATGCGCAGTGCCTCGGGCGACAGTCGGCGCTGATCGCTCTCGTAGGCGGAGTAGGTCGACCGGCTGACCCCGACGGCGCTGGCGGCGGCCTCGCGCGAGAGTGCGAGCTGGTCACGACGTCGCTCGAGCGCTTGGCCGATGGTCGGCGAATCCAGGGCGACGCGACGGTCGTCACCTCCGGCCATGGGCTCAGAGCCCTTCATCATTGCCACAGCACATTCTCGCAGCATTTGTGCCGCGAGCGGCGCACGCTGGTCGACGCCCGATGTCGACTGAAAAGCACCGCCGCTCGGGCGAGGCGATGGGCAGATGGTCGCGAGAATCGATCCGGTTCGATCGTGTCACGTCACCCAACTCATCCGCCGATCCCTCACCCGCCCGAGACATCGGTCATGGGCCGCGAGCTCACGTCGCGCCACGTCTCTACGCTGGCGACATCGTGGGTCGCCGGTATGACTCAGGAGCCGAGAGACCTCGTCAGGTGCGCCCTCAGCGCCGGTCCGAGATGTTCGTCTTCAAGACCAAGATCGATGATGGTCTTCAAGTACTCGAACTTGTCACCGGTGTCGAAGTAGCGGGCATTCTCAATCTCATATCCGAGGAGGAAGTGGCCGTCGTCGATCAGGCGCTGCATCGCATCCTGGAGCGACAGCGGTTCGCCGGGACGAAGTTCCAAGGAGAGTTCGCTGAGACACCCCAAGATCGCCGGCGTAAAGACGTAGCTACTCACGCTCGCGAGATCCGACGGCGCCCGGGACCGGCCGGGTTTCTCGACGATTGATTCGACCTTCACGACCCCCGGCTCAATCTCCATGCCCCCCACGTACCCATAACGCGTGTAGTCGTCGTCGTGGTCCGCGCGAATACACGACAGCACCCCAAGACCCGTGCGCTGATGCAGAGCGACCATCTGGCTGAACCGCCCGGGGGACGCGCGGATGAAGTCGTCTCCGAAGGTGTAGATGAAGGGCTCATCACCGATGAGGTGCCCCGCGTTCAGCAGCGGCGTGCCGTTGCCGTCGGGACCCTTTTGCCTCATGTAGGCAAAGTTCGCCAAGTTGGCGATGTGCCCGATCTCCTTGAGCAGGCTCTCCTTTGGACCCTCGAGCGCCGACACGAGGTCCTGGTTCGGTTCTGCGAAGTGATCCTCGATCGCCCGCTTGTGATAGCCGGTCACGATGACAATGTCTTCGATTCCCGCCTCGACCAGCTCCTCGACGATGTACTGGATGATCGGTTTGTCGAGGATCGGCAGCATTTCCTTCGGCATGGCCTTGGTTTGGGGAAGGAATCGGGTCCCGAGGCCGGCCGCGGCGATCACCGCTTTACGTATCACCTGCTACCCCCGCTCACGTGAACCACTGATGGCACTCACACCGCCTGACAGCATTGCCGTACTTCACGCTCAACTCTACGGCGCAGACCAGCCACGCTGGCTCGCGAACCCCGGTCGAACTGCGACGTCGTCCACCACTTGGGATCAGGGTCGTGGAGTGGACCTTGAGGGACACAATAAGAACCGGTCCTCACCGTGGCAACGCTCAATCATCCCCTGTTGTGACGAATGAACCGCTGGACGCTCGCTCTCCAACACGCTTTCAGTGCGACGGCGCTCGTACCTCAAGTCGAGCTGAAGCGCCAATGGTTGGCGTAGCATTGCGTCGCACAATCTGCTACACTTCTCTCATGACCAAAACCATTGCCCAGCGTGAACTACGCAACGAGAACGCCAGGGTGATCGACGAGGTCGTCGCTGGCGAAAGTTTCGTGGTGACACGCAACGGAATCCCGGTGGCTGAATTACGCCCTCTTTTCGCGCCACGGCGAACCGTTGTTCCGAAATCCGCCATCGCTGATTTCGCCGAGACCGGGCCGCGCATTGACGCAAAACGGTTTCGAGCCGACTTCGACAACTTCGTTGACCAAGAGTTCTAGATGACTACGGGCCTGCTCGACACTTCAGTGGTCATCGACTGGGATGATCCCGCGGTTCAAGGAGCCTTGCCTGAGGAGATCTCGGTGAGTGCGATCACTCTCGCAGAGCTGGCCGCAGGACCGATGCTGGCGTCGTCGGTCACCGAGCAAGCAAACCGCCAGGCTCGCCTTCAGCAAGCAGAAGCGACCTTCGAACCCATCCCCTTCGACGCCGCGGCCGCGCGTAGCTTTGGACAAGTGGTTGCGGCTGTTGCCAGTACCGGCCGAACCCACCGATCACGCATGGCCGATCTGTTGATCGCGGGAATCGCCCACGCCAACGGTCTGACGCTCTACACGCGGAACCCAGACGACTTCATTGGTCTCGAAGAATTGATTCACGTGATTACCGTCTGAACCCAATGCGGTTCATTCAATTCGACTTCGTGGGCGCTGAGGGACTCGAACCCCCGACCTGCTGAGTGTAAGTCAGCTGCTCTAACCAACTGAGCTAAGCGCCCGGAACCGTTCAGCCTACCGGTACCTCAGCGCGGGACCGGGGCCCGACGTGAAGGGTCTTTCGAGAGATCCCCTCGCGCGATGGGGTTAGATTCAGATCAACGGGGAGTGTGCGAATGATCGTGGTCCTCCAGGAGAGTCGCCCAGAGCCCTCGTGGCCGCGGGCAAGGTCCTCATGACCAGCGCCGTGTCGACCGAAGGCCTGGCGAGGCAGATCTTCGCCCACGAGCTCGCAACGTGGGTCAAGTACGATCCCCTCGCGCGCGAAGGCCTCGACCCCGAAGGCGTGCACCAACTGCGGGTCACGTCGCGTCGCCTCCGCGCCGAACTGGGGGTCCTCTCCCCGGTCCTGTCGCGCGGCGGCGCCCGCGATCTCGCCAAGGAACTCCGCTGGATCGGCACGATCCTGGGACGCCAGCGGGACCTCGACGTTCTCTTCGAACTGCTCACGCACCTCGAACACGAGGAGTCACCCTTCGATGCCTCAGTGCTCGCCCGACTTCGCCGTCAGCGCGACGCGGAGCGCCGCCGGGTGCGCGACGCACTCTCGAGTGCGCGATATCGCCACCTGGCCCGCGACCTCGCGACGTGGGCGGTCGAACCACCGTTGCGTCGCCGAGCGCGCGAGAGCGCGAGCGACGCCCTTCGCCCACGTCTCCTGAACGGGCTCAGCGCTCTGTTCGACGGCGTTGACGGCATCGGGCCCAACGTCACCGACGAGACGCTGCACCGACTGCGCATCACCATCAAGCGCAGTCGCTATCGCGCCGAGGTCGCCGCCCCCGTACTGGGTCCGAACGCCGATGCCGTCGCCAAGGATCTGGCCAAGGCCCAGGGCGTCCTCGGTGACCTGCACGATCGAGTGGTGGCGAGCGCCTACCTGGGCGACTGGCGTGCGTCGCGCTGGCCAGTCGACGCCGCGGCGAGCGACGGCGACCCCGTCGACGTCGCCCTGGTCGAGCTGGGTGACGAGATGGCGGCGCTACGCCGGGCGTGGCGCGCACCGCTGGCGAGAGCCCGCCGGCGCAGCACCACCCTCTATCTCGACGCGAGCGTTCTCGAATCCCAACACTAGAGAGCGCCGTGGCCGAGGAGGCTCGCCAGCAAGTCGCCGCTCGCGGCGAACACCGGCCGGCGCGGGCTCGCCTCGGTGATCACGAGATCCTCGTCGCGGTAGTCGGCGGCCACGCCGCCAGATTCGCGCAGGATGAGAAGGCCGGCCAGGTAGTCCCACGGGTGCAGGGTCGAGAGTTGGGCGACCGTGTAGGCGTCGAGCGAGCCATCGGCGACGAGGCAGATCTCCAGACTCGCCGCGCCCATCGCGCGAACCTGCGCCCAGCCCAGGTGTCGAGAAGGGGTGCCCGAGAAGCTCACGATGGACGTCGCGAGGTCTCGAGCGTCGCTCACGCGAATTGTCGCCCCGTCGCGAGTGGCCCCGGAACCCGCTTCAGCCTCGAAGACGGTGCCCGTTGCGAGGTTGACGACCAGACCCGCGACGAGTTCCCCACCGCGCACGGCCGCCAGACTGGTCGCAAAGAAGGGAACGCCGCGATCGCAGTTGGTCGATCCGTCGATGGGATCGACGACGACGGTTGTCTCTCCGTGGCCACTCGCGCCCGACTCCTCAGAGACCACGCGTAGACCCGCACCCTTAAGAACACGAACCGCGACCTCGTCGGCCGCCAGGTCGAGGTGATACTGCGTGGGGCGCTGACCGGAGAGGCCGCGTCCGCGGTGCTCGCCCACCACCTCACCGATCTCGTTGGCGCAGTCGCGCAACGTCTCCATCAGTGATCTCGCCACTCGTCCACGCTAGCGGTGGCTAAGGATTCGTTAAAGCGAAGCGTGAGCGCGAATGTCCCTTCGTAGGATTGGCGAGTCGTTCCCCCCAGTCGAGGATGTTCTACGTGTTCCCTAGTCCCCTGACGCTCCTCGCGCGCGTGGCGGTCCCCCTCGTTGTTCTCTCCACGCTCGTCGCCCAACCGGCCGGCGCGTCGAGCGCACCACTCGTGCGACCCCACCTGGCACCGGGACCGAGCTGTCCGTGGGTGGCCGCGTCGCGCCAGCACCGAGCGTCACCCGCCACCCTCGCCGGCGAAGTCCTCGCTCGCATGACCCTCGCCGAGAAGGTGGGTTACGTCATCCTCCAGACCCACCCGAGCATCGAGAACTCCAATACCGCGGTGCCCTCACTCTGCCTGCCGTCGCTCACGATGACCGACGGACCCAACGGTCTCGCGGACGGCCTCGTCGGCGTCACGCAGCTGCCAGCGGCCATCGGCATCGCCGCCAGCTTCGATCCCCAACTCGCCTCGGCGGTCGCCCACGTCGAAGCCCTCGAGGCACGCACCAAGGGCTTCACCGCCGTCCAGGGGCCGGAGCTGAACCTCGCGCGCGTTCCCACGAGCGGACGCATCTTCGAGTCCTTCGGCGAAGACCCCTATCTCACGAGCGTCATGGGCACGGCGGCGATCCAGGGCATCCAGTCGACGGGTGTGATGGCCGACGCCAAGCACCTCAGCGCGTACACGCAAGAGACCGCTCGCGCGAAGTTGAACCAGAGCGTGAGTCAGCGCGTCCTCGCCGAGCTCTACGACGCGCCCTTTCGTGCCGCGGTGGTCCAAGGACACGTGGCTTCCTTCATGTGCTCCTACGGTTCGCTCAACGGCGTCAACACGTGCTCGGATCCGCGGGTCTACTCGACCCTGCGCTCGTGGGGATTCAACGGCTTCGTCCGATCCGACCTGCGGGCCATCACCAACTTCCCCGCGGCCTTTCGCGCCGGCATGACCCTGGTCAAGCCGGCCCCGCAGGCGGGGCTCGTCGACATGGTGCGCCGCGGCGCGATCCCGGTGTCGGTCATCAACGACGCCGTGCGTCGCGTCCTGATCAAGATGTTCGCCTTCGGCGTCATCGCGCGCCAGCCCCAGATCAACCTCGGTGCGCTCGCCACCTCACCCGCCCACGTCGCGGTCGCGACACGTGCGGCCCAGGCGGGCGTGGTGCTTTTGAAGAACAACGGGGTCTTGCCTCTGGGAAATCACCCGTCGTCCATCGCCCTCCTCGGCACCAGCGCCGCGCTTGATCCCGTCGTCAACGGTCTCGGCAGCGCCGAGGTGCGAGCTCCCTACGTCGTCACCCCGCTCGCGGCGCTTCGCCGGAGCCTGCCGCGCACGAAGATCCTCTACTCGCCGGGTGGGCTCGCCAGTTTCGAGCTCGACCAGTTGAGCGACGTCGACGTGATCAAGGGCACTCCACTGCGCCTCGCGCGACCGATCAAGCGAGCCGGTGAGCCCGGCAAGGGCGATATCTCGGTCGAGCACAGCCCCAACGTCACTCCGGCGATCTCAACGGCCACCACACCCGGCACCAGCGAGGGTTGGACGAATTGGAGCATTACGGTGCGCGCGCACAAGAGCGGCGTCTACGAGTTCGCCCTCCAAGGAGTCGGTGACACGTGGATCTACGTCAACGGCCACGTCATCATGGCCGACCGCGGTCTGCACGCCCCGTCGCAAACCTCAACGACGGTGACCCTCACCCGGGGCCACGACTACACGATCTCCGCGAAGTGGTTCCAGGTGCGCAACCATCGCAAACCACACATCGGCATCGTGGACGTGACCCCGAGAATCAACGCGGCGGTTGCCCTCGCCAAGAGGGCCCGTGTCGCCGTAGTCGTCGTCGGCGATCAGACGAGCGAGGGCTATGACCGCGTCAGCTTGAATCTGAGCGGCGACGCCAACGCCCTCATCAGCGCCGTCGCCAAGGTCAATCCGCGCACCGTGGTCGTTCTCAACACCGGCGGCGCGGTGCTGATGCCGTGGCTCCACCAGGTGGCCGCCGTTCTCGAGGCCTGGTACCCGGGTCAGGTCGACGGAAACGCGATCGCGCCGATTCTGACCGGCGCCGTCGACCCGTCCGGGCGCCTGCCGCTCACCTTTCCCGCGACCTCGAACGCCGTGCCCGACGCCACCGCCAACCTCTTCCCCGGCGTGAACGGCACCGTGTCGCTGGGATCGCTCTCTTCTCTCGGCTATCGCTGGTACCAGGCCCACGGCGTGCGCCCCCTCTTTCCCTTCGGCTACGGGTTGGCCTATACGACCTTTCACCTGGGCCATCCTCGCGTCACCGGCACGCACCACCTGCGCGTCATCGTCCCGGTGACCAACACCGGACGCCGCCGCGGCGTCGAGGTCGTCGAGGCCTACGTCCACTACCCCGCCTCCTTAGGAGAGCCGCCCGAGCAGCTGCGAGCCTTCACCCGCGTGACACTGGCCCCCGGCCAGACCCGCCGCGCGATCCTCTCCCTCGCACCCAGCGCCTTCACGGTCTTTCGCGCCGGGCACTTCGTCACCGTCGCGGGCACGTATCGCATCGACGTCGGGCGCAACTCGGCGGACCTGGCCTATCACCTGAGCGTCGCTCGCCCCTGACGCGTCGAACGAGGACGAAGCGCGCACTAACCTGACGACTGTGGCAGCCATTGACGTCGCCGGCTTCATCGCCGATTTGAAGGATCACGCCGTTTCCCACGGATTCCACGTTCACGACGAGCGCCACTTCGTCGAGACCTACTCCCTGCGCCAGGCCTGGGAGGTCGACCTTCACCCCGAGGACGGCTGCGGCGGCCCCATCGACCTGCACATCGAACTCGACGTCGACCCGAGGACGCTCCTCGCCTTCGAAGACGCGGTCATGGGACTTCCCGACGACGTTGACCCGCCCGACGAGTTCCACTTCCCGCTCGTGCTGACCTGGAGTCTGCCGCCCCTGCCCCACGGTCCCGACCTCTTGCGCCTGGCGATCGACCTGGCCCCGATCGGCGGCATGCAGATGCCTCTCGAAGTCACGGCCACCGACACCTTCGCCTCGCCCACCGAGGCCAGCGAGCGACGCATCGCGATCGTGGCGCGGCGGGCGATCTCATTGAGCCAGGTGGCCAAGGGCGAGGACCCGCTCTGTGACGTCTTCGAACACGGGCGCAGCGTGAGCGACTTCTTGTTGCAGGCCGCCGACTCGTGGCTCGGCTAAGGACCGGACGGGCCCTCGCCGCACTCGCTGGAGCCGGGCTCGCGCTCTCGGCCTGCGGCACCGGCGGAGCCGTCGCCCACGCCCGGGCGGCGTGCGTGAAGGTTGACGCGGCACTCGTCCTCTACGCCAAGAGCGAACGACCGGGGATCGACGCGGCCACCAAGGACTCGCTCGCCGCGCGGGCCATGGCCTCTCTCCTGGCCGCGACACCCGAAGCCGCCGCCGCCACCTCGGCCGACGGCAGCTGGAATCCGCTGATGACCACGATCGGCGAAGCCCAGCGGGTGCCGATCGGCAACCTCGTCCCGGCCCTCACGCGCCTGTGCGCGGTGGCCAACTCCTCGCAGC
>DATIVP010000248.1:0-8782 GCA_035465755.1 Acidimicrobiales bacterium
CGGGTCTTGACATCGCGCTCGTCCACTTGGGCACGATGGGCGTCTACGGATACGGCTGGTCGGGCTCGGCGCCGATCCCCGAGGGCTATCTCACGGTGAAGGTCCCCACGCCCGACGGTGACATCGAGCGCGAGATCCTGCATCCGGCGAACCCCGGCTCCGTGTATCACCTCACCAAGACGCTTGACCAGCTGCTCTTCACCTTCTACGCGGCCAACGACCAGATCCGCATCACCGACCTGCACCAGGGCATCGTCTGGGGCACCCAGACCCCCCAGACCGCCCTCGACGAGCGGCTCATCAATCGCTTCGACTACGACGGCGACTACGGCACGGTCCTCAATCGCTTCTTGATGCAGGCGGCCATCGGACACCCTCTGACCGTGCACGGCACCGGCGGCCAGACCCGGGCCTTCATCCACATCCGCGACACCGTGCGCTGCATCCAGATCGCCCTGGAGAACCCGCCGGCGCGCGGGGAGAAGCCCATGGTCTTCAACCAGGTGACCGAGACGTATCGCGTGCGCGATCTGGCCGAGCTGATCGCGCGCCTGACGGGGGTGGAGATCGCGAACCTGCCCAACCCGCGCCGCGAGGCCGCCGAGAACGAGCTCAACGTGAGCCGCGACCGCTTCATGGCCCTCGGGCTCAACCCGACGTACCTCTCCGAGGGCCTGCTCGAGGAGGTGCGCGACGTCGCCGAGAAGTACCGTGACCGCGCCGACACCACCAAGATCATTGCGCGCTCGACCTGGCGCGCCGGCATGGAGACGTCGCCCGACCTGATGAAGAACTAGCCGGTGCCCCACGGCGCGGCCGCGCCGTGTGAGAATCGGCCTATGTCACCCATCTACGAGTACCACCGTCATCCGCGCGTCGGCGAACTGGCCCAGGGCCAGCCGGTGCGCTCCAGCGACGTTCGCAAGATCCACAACCCGAACATCTTCGTACGCTTCAACGCCCGCTTCGGGCTGAAGATCACCTTGATCGTGGGCACGATGTGGGCCGCGTACCTCTTCACGGTGCTCGCGCTCTTCGCCCTGCCCTCCGCGGTTCACCAGGGCACCTACTACGTGATCGTCTGGCTCTCGTCGAGCTTCTTGCAGCTCGTGCTGTTGCCCATCATCATCGTGGGCCAGAACATCCAGGCGGCGACGGCCGACAAGCGCGCCGAGGACACCTACAAGGACGCCGAGGCCGTGCTGAAGGAGTCCGAGGAGATCCAAAAGCACCTCCTCGCCCAGGACCAGGTGATCTCGGACATCCTGACGCGCCTGGCCGCGCTCGCGTCCGCGCCCCCCGCTCCGACGGCGTAGCGTGGCGGGGTGGATCTCGCCGCGCTGACCACCCTCTCTTCGAACGTGCACCGCGGGGTGGCCCTGCCGATCGCGCGCGCCGTCGTCATCGTCATCCCGCTCACTCTGCTTAGCGTGTTCTGGTGGCTGCGCCGACACCGTTGACCTACCTGCCGGTCGACGCGCGCGGATGGCGACTGGCGATGGGGATGCGACCCCTCACCCCCGAGCGCTGGCTCGAGGTGGACGAGAACCGTGACGCCGAGCTCGCCCTCAAGGCCGACCTGCTGGCGAGCTCGCGCGAGACGGTGCTGGCCCTCACGGGCGAGGGCGAGGACGCCTGTCGTGAACTCCTGGGGGAGGTGACCACGTCGCTTGTCGCCTTTCACCCTGGTGTGACGTTCAGCGTCGACGAGTGCGAACACCCCCTCGTCGCGGCGAGTCGGCTCGTCCAAGAGGACCTGTGCGTGATGCAGCGCGGCGAGGACTGGCGACTGGTGGCGGCCTGCGTGTGCTTTCCCTCACGCTGGAGCCTCGCCGAGAAGATCGGTACGTCCCTCGACGCGATCCACTCGCCGGTGCCGGGATATGACACGACGCTCGCCGCGCCGACGCGCGGAGTCTTCGACCGCCTCGAGCCCGAGAGGTCCTTCTGGCGTCTGAACTGGACGCTGCTCGACCGCCCCGAGCTGCACCAGCCCGGACCCGTGCGAGTGCCCGGCGGGTCCGCCCCCGAGGACTGGTTCTTTCGCGTCGAACGTCAGACGATCCGTCGCCTGCCGCGCAGCCGCGCGGTGGTCTTCACCATCCGCAACTACGTGACGGCGCTCTCGACGCTGCTCGGCGACGAGGTGTTCATCGAGAACCTGCTGCATTCCCTTCGCACCGCGCCGGCCGCCACGCGCGAGTACAAGGGCTGGGGCGACATCGCCGAGCGCCTGGCCGCGAGGATCGGCCGATGAGGCTGCGCGTCAGCGTTCTCGCCGTCGCGGCACTCGTGGCCACGGCCCTGCCGGCCGGGGCGTCGCGCAACCCGGGCCTGCCCAACTCTCGCCTGACGCCCGGGGCGACGAACCCGGCGGTTCGCCAGGCGACGATCCACGCGACGATCTGCGTGCCGGGCTACTCCTCGTCGGTGCGCCCGAGCGAGTCCTACACCGAACGCCTCAAGTTCTCCCAGCTCGACGGCGGCTACAACCTCCACGGCGACACGAGGGCCGCGCACTACGAAGAGGACCACCTGATCCCCCTCGAGGTGGGTGGCAGTCCGACGTCGGTGAAGAACCTGTGGCCCGAGCCGCGCTACGTCGCCTGGGGCGCGTCGAAGAAGGACGCCCTCGAGAACCGCCTGCACTCGCTGGTCTGTTCGGGCGCCGTGCCCTTGGCGACGGCCCAGCGGGTGTTCGCCACCAACTGGATCGCCGGCTACCAGCGCTACGTCGGCTAGCGGGCCAGCAGATCCTTCGCGATCGCCACGACCTGCATCTCATCGGTGCCGGCGTAGATGCGCAGCACCCTCGCGTCGCGGCTGAGCTGCTCCACGCGATACTCGGTCACGTAGCCGTTGCCGCCGAAGACCTGGATCGCGTCGTCGGCGACCTGGCAGGCGGCCTGGGCGGCGTAGAGTTTCATGGCCGAGGCCTCGGCGAGCGTGGGCGTCGCGCCGGCCAGGCTGCGCTCGACGTGGGCGAAGACGAGGTTGGCCACGTTGACGCGCGCGACCTCCATCTGGGCGAGCTTGAGCTGGACGAGTTGGAAGTCGGCGATCGGCTGGCCCCAGAGCGTGCGCGTCCTGGCGTAGTCCACGCTCAGTCGCAGGCACTCCTCGATGATCCCGAGCGCCATCGCGGCGACGCCGGCGCGCTCGGTGACGAAGTTGTCCTTGGCGCTCGCCCGCCCGCCGCCGCGCGGAGTCTCGGTCTCACCGAGCAGCCGGTCGGGGCCGACGCGCACGTCGCTGAGAAAGACGTCGCCGGTCGGCGAGGCGTGCTGGCCCATCTTGCGCATGGGCGCGCTCTGGTCGAGTCCGTCCATACCCGCGTCGAGCACGAAGGTCAGAACGGGGCGCTGGCGCGCGTCGAGGCCCGAGCCGTCGTCGAGCTTGGCGTAGAGAACGATGGTGTCCGCGTAGGGCCCGTTGGTGATCCAGGTCTTCTGGCCGTTGAGGACGTAGCCACCCTCGACGCGCCTCGCGCTGGTGCGCATGCCGCCCAGGGCGTCTGATCCCGAGTCGGGTTCGGTGAGGGCCCACGCGCCGACCTTGTCCAGGCTGACGAGGTCGCGACCCCAGCGCTGCATCTGTGCTGGCGTACCGAGCTTGTTGATGGTGCCGGCGGCGAGTCCCACCGAGACGCCGAGCGAGGTGACCAGTCCCGGGCTCACCCGGCACAGTTCGATGGTCGACAGCAAGGAGGCCGACGGATCCGAGGGGCCGTCGCGCTTCTCGACGCCGTCAACTTTGCGCGCGAGGGTGCGCTCGAAGGACTCGAGAGCCATCTCGCGGATGCCGAAGGTGCGATAGAGCAGGCGCAGCACCTCGTAGGGCGGCTCACCGTTGTGCTCGAGGTCGTCCAGGCGCGGACGCACCTGCTCATCGACGAATCGGCGAAGCTCCGCGGCGATCGCGCGGTGCTCGTGCGACCACTCGTGCACGGCCCTAGGCCTCCCAGCTGACTCGCTTCAGGGTGTTGCGGTCCGTGTGCATGACGACCGTCGGCGACTTCTTGTGCTCGATGACCGTGGTCTCGTCGTAGGAAAAGGTGTCTCCGTCAATGGTGATCGTCACGTCGAAGCGGGTGGTGTGGGCGATGCGGTCCAGGTACGGGTTCGAGAGGATCCCGTAGATGTTCGATCCCAGCACCGACTCGAGACGAAACGACGTGGCGTCGGCCTCGACGGTACCGCCGGCGATCAGGGTCTGGGCGCGCGGGATGATGAAGCAGCGCATCACCTGCTTCTCGACGCTGTCCCACATCCAGTAGCCGACTTCGGTGTGAAAGGGCAGGTCCTCGCCCTCGCGGTAGATCGCGGTGCGGTAGTCGAGTCCGTAGAGGTGCTGCTCGCCGTTGTCGACCGGACCGAAGTTCTTGAAGGTCGTCTTCTCTCGGTACGGGGTCTCTTCGATCTTGCCCTCGATGTTGTGGTACGAGACGTCGAGGCCGTCGTAGCCCGACTCCCAGGTGCCGATGAGTCCGGCGAGCGGTCCCCACTCTTCGAAGGCCATCTTGATCTCCTTTGCGGGCGCGCCTCGCCCACGGGTCATTCTAGGACTCGGCGAGCGTCGAGCCCGATGGCCGTGGCGCGGACATGGCGTCGAGGGCGCCGAGGGCGCCGAGGTGGGTGAGCCCGACCAGCATCGGCGCGATCGCGAGCCAGGCCTGGGCGTGGGCCTCGGCGACGAAAAGGGTCAGGATGATGGCCTCGGTGACGACGCGTCGCGTCGGCCAGCGACCCTCGAGCGCCTCGCCGAGCAGCCCCGAGACGAAGAGCGCGTTCACCCCCGGCACGAGCGCCGCCGGCGTCCAGCGCCCGAGCAACGCACGCGCGCCCAGCGCGTAGAGGACGCTGCCCAGGGTGAGCAGTGCGACGGCGACGTCTGACGCGGCGAGGGCGAACCAGGTGGGGGAGGGGTGTGCGGTGCCTGGCCAGTGCGCGAGGACGCTGACGAGCAGGCCCAGCCCGGCGAACAGGCTCACCACGCCGTAACGACGAAGGTACGCCGGCGCCGACGCGTAGGTCGCGACGCTCGGAGGACGCGTGGCGTAGGGGCGCGTCGTGTCGGACCACTCGGTGCCGGTCCAGACCCGCCACTGGCGCTCTCCACCCGGGTCGGGGTACCAACCCGGCGGCGCGGGTGACGTCGCGGAAGTCATCGCTGTAGTCTCCCATATCAACAGGGGGAAGGACACGGCGATGACATACGTGCGAGGCGCGGCGGCGCCGACCTCGGGGGACCAGGACCGCGTCGCGCTCGACACCTCCGTGCTCGACGCCGCGCTCGAACGCGTGGCGGCGAACGCGACGGCGTGGGCGAAGGTGACCGCGCGCGAGCGCGCCCGACTGCTCGAGCGCGTCGTCGCCGACACCGTGGCCGTGTCCGAGGAGTGGAACGACGCGGCCTGCGCCGCCAAGGGACTCGACCCGAAGGGCCCCGACGGCGGCGAGGAACTCTTCAGCGGCGTGGGGACGTTCGTGCGCATGGCCCAGGCCCTGCGCCAGTCGATGCTCGACATTGCCGCGACGGGGCGTCCGCGCTTTCCGGGCCCCGTGCACCACCGTCCGGGCGAGCGCATCGCGATTCAGGTGATGCCGGGGAGCGTCTTCGAGCGCATCCTGTACGCGGGCGTGACCGCCGAGGTCTGGATGGAGCCGGGTGTGACCGAAGACGACGTGCGCGCCACCCAGGCGGCGGCCTACCGCGATCCCCTGGCCGCGGCGGGCGTTGCCCTCGTGCTCGGCGCCGGCAACGTCGCCTCACTGGGACCGCGCGACGTTCTGAGCAAGCTCTTCGCCGACGGCAAGGTCGTCGTCTTGAAGGCCAATCCGGTGAACGACTATCTCGTTCCCTACTGGGAGCGGGCCATGGCCGCGCTGATCGAAGGCGGGTTCCTCGCCATTGTCTCGGGGGGCGCCGAGATCGGTGCCTATTTGACCAGCCACGACCTCGTTGAGGAGATTCACGTCACCGGCAGCGACAAGACCCACGACGCGATCGTCTTCGGCACCGGCGAGGAGGGCGCGCGGCGAAAGTCGTCGCGCGATCCGCTGATCACCAAGCCGGTGACCTGCGAATTGGGCAACGTCTCGCCGGTGGTGATCGTTCCCGGTCAGTGGAGTGACGCTGAGATCAGTTACCAGGCGGCTCACGTGGCGACGATGCTCGTCAATAACGCCGGGTTCAACTGTCTGAGCCCGCGTGTGCTGATCACCCACGCCGGCTGGGCCCAGCGCGAGGCGTTCCTTGCGGCGCTCGAGGCGACCTTCGCGGCGATCCCGACCCGTCGCGCCTACTACCCCGGTGCCCGCGCCCGCTGGGAGTCCTTCGTCGCGGCGCACCCCGACGCGCATCAGATCGGCGACGCCACCGACGAGAACCTGCCCTGGACCCTGGTGCGCGACGTCGACGCGAGTGACCCGACCCACATGTGTCTCAACGTCGAGGCGTTCTGCTCTCTCACCAGCGAGACTGCGCTGGCCGCCGACTCGCCGGCCCAGTTCGTCGAGCGCGCGGTCGCCTTCTGCAACGACGTGGTCTGGGGCAGCCTCTCGATGACGATCTTGGCGGATCCGCGCACGCTGGCCGACCCCGTGACCGGACCAGCCATCGAGCGAGCGGTCGCCGACTTGCGCTACGGCTCCATCGGCGTGAACCTCTGGCACGCGATGAGCTTCGCCTTCTCGACCACCACGTGGGGCGCGTACCCGGGACACGACATCACCGACATCCAGTCGGGCACCGGTTTCGTCGGCAACGCCTATCTCTTCGCCCACCCCCAGAAGTCGGTGGTGCGCGGGCCGTTCGTCTCGCGTCCGGCCCCGCCGTGGTTCGCGACCAACGCGCACGGCGGCACCGTCATGCGCAAACTGCTGGCCTTCGAGGCTCATCCCTCCTGGTCACGGCTGCCCGGGCTACTCGCCGCCGCGATGCGGCGCTAGTTGGACAGCGCCACCAGGGTGCTCGTGCCGATCACGGCGCAGCGATGCGCGCCGCAGGCCGCGCCGATCAAGGCTGCCGGCACGTAGGCAAGCGTGAGGGGGTGCACGCGCCGCTCGCGCACGGTCGCGAGCGATCCCGCGCCGCTCGACGTGGCGCCGGCCACCACGCAGCGCGTCAGGTTCGAGCAGGCAACGGCGCGCGTCGAGGAGGCCAGGGCGAGCGTCGTCCAGGTCGCCCCGAAGTCGCGGCTGCGCACCAGGGCCGCGCCGTCACCCTGGGCGAGCGCCGCGCAGTGCGTGGTCCAGCACGTGAGATCGCTCAGCGAGCGCCACGCGCTCGGCACCGCCAGCGCCGTCCACGTCGCACCGGCGTCGTTCGTCGATTCGAGCCGGACTGACGAAGGGGTGCGCGCCGCGACGAGACACGAGTCGCTCGCGCACGCGAGGGCCGTCACCGTCGCGTTCGCCGTCCAGGGCATCGATACCGGCGCGGACCACGTCGCACCCGCGTCGGTGGTGAAGGCGAGTCGCGCGGCGCCCACCACGCTCGTCGAGTCGACGAGAGCGCACGCGACGTCGCTTGAGCACGAAAGAGCGCGTACGTCCTGGGCGCCGCCCGGGGCGTTCAAAGGGATGATCGTGCGCGCCGTGGCGTCGTAGCGCCACAGGAACGTCCCCGTGGGCTGCGCGCCGCCAACGAGACAGGTCGTCGCGGCGCACGAGGTCGCCTCGATGCGCGCCGGAGACAGGGTCGGCGCCGCCAAGGCGCGCCAGGGGCCTCGGGCTCCTCTGTCTTCGGCGACCGTGGCGAGGCCGCCCAGCCGATTGGAGGCGCCGACGGCCAGGCAGGTGCCGCTCGCGGTGCAGCCGACGTTCGACAGGGCCACTTCGATGCTCGCCGAGGGAACACCCGTGATCGGGGGCGGTGACGCCGGCGGCGGGGATCCGCAGGCCGACAGCGCGAGCGCGCACACCGCGAGGAGCCCGCTCTGGCGCCCCCATCGCAGATTCCTCATCGCACTCTCTCCTTGGGGCGTCGCGGCGCCGGTCGCTGGGACGATGTTACGAGCCACGGGTAGCACCGCACGCGCGCTCTCAGACCTAGCCTTGACCAGGTGAGCTGGGTCGACCTCTTCATTCTGGCGGTGATCGTGCTCGCGGGGTTGCGCGGGTGGGTGGCCGGCGCCCTGCGACAGGTCGGCGGACTGATCGGCTTCATCGTGGGCTTTTTGCTGGGCGTGCAGTTCGCCCCGGCGCTCGCCACTCGCATCACGCAGTCCGCGTGGCGTCCGGGAATCGCCATCGGCCTCATCCTCGGGCTGGCCTTCGTGGTGTCGTCGCTCGGGCACCTGGGTGGAGCAGCGCTCAGTCGCGCGCTGCACGCGGTGAAGCTCGGGCTGGTCGATCGACTGGGCGGCGTCGTCGTGGGCGTGATCGGCTCCTTGTTGCTGTGCTGGATGGTGGCAGGACTCCTCGCCTCCACTGCCTGGGGGTCGCTCGCGTCGGGCATCCAGAACTCGGCGGTGCTCAAGTTCCTCGACACCACGCTGCCGCCGGTACCCGCGGTCGAGGCCCGTGTCCAGGCGCTGTTTCGCGGCGTCGATTTTCCCAACGTCTTCGCGACGCTGATCTCACCGATGCCCCCGAGCGCCGGCCCGGTGAAGCTAGGTCCCCTCGAGCCCAACCTCGCGCAGCCGACGTCGGTGGTGAAGATCCTCGCCGGCGGGGGCTGTTCGACGAATCACGAGGGCACCGGATTCTTCGTCGCGCCCCACGAGGTCGTCACCAACGCGCACGTGGTGGCCGGCTCGCACGTGGTGACCGCGAGCGGC
>DATIVP010000249.1:0-2692 GCA_035465755.1 Acidimicrobiales bacterium
CATGAAACTAGTAACCGCCGTAGTGAAGCCCTTCAAGCTCGACGAGGTGAAGGTGGCCCTCACCAAGCTCGGCGTGTCGGGGATGACGGTGACCCAGGCCCGCGGCTTCGGCCGCCAGGGCGGGCACATCGAGATCTACCGGGGCCGCGAGTACGAGTTCGACTTCATCGACAAGATCCGCATCGAGGTCGCCTGCACCGACGAGCAGCTCGACGCGGTGATCGACGCCATCGTCTCCTCGGCCAGGACCGGCACCGTGGGTGACGGCAAGGTCTGGGTCACCGACGTCGTGCGTGTCGTGCGGGTGCGAACCGACGAGCGCGGACCCGACGCCCTGTAGGCTCCTTCGCTCACGACGCCCCGCCCGACCCCCCTCGGGCGGGGCGTCGTGGCGTTTCGTGGCTCTCGCCGTCGCGCTGGGGTCGAAGGACTCAGCCCGCCTGGCGCGCCACGGCCGCGGCCGCGGCCGCCGCGGCGTCAGGGTCGCCGAGGTAGCCGGCTTCGACGATGTCGAGGCTCGCGTCGAGGCGGATGCGGTAGGGGATGCCCGTCGGGATCTCCAGCGAGGCGATCTCGTCCTCGCTGATGTTCTCAAGGATCATGCGCACCGCGCGCAAAGAGTTGCCGTGGGCCACGACGATCACGCTGCCCCCGCGGGTCGACTCGCGGCGAAGGTCCTCGTTGATCACGTCGGCGAGGTAGGGCCGCACGCGTGCGACGACGTCCTTCAGGCACTCGGTCGCGGGCAGGAAGTTCGCCGGCACGTCGCGATAGCGGGGGTCGTGGGCGACCGAACGGGGATCGTCGGCCGCCAGCGTGGGCGGCGGCACGTCGTAGCTGCGACGCCAGAGGGTGACCTGATCCAGGCCGAACTTCTCGGCGGTCTCCTTCTTGTCCTTGCCCGTCAGGTCCCCGTAGTGGCGCTCGTTCAGGCGCCAGCTGCGCGTCACCGGCAGCCAGGAGCGCCCGGCTTCGTGCAGGGCGATCTCGGCGGTTCGGATCGCGCGGGTCAGGACCGAGGTGTGCAGGACGCGCAGGTCGAGGTCGGCCTCGCGCAAGAGGCGCCCGGCCCGGGCCGCTTCGTCTTCGCCGAGGGGGGTGAGGTCGACGTCGGTCCAGCCGGTGAAGAGGTTGCGCTCGTTCCACGCGGACTGGCCGTGTCGCAGGAGGATCAGATCGGACACGGACTCAGCGTACTGAGAGCGGAGAGGGGGTGGTTTCGCGCCCCGTCCAGAAGCCGTGGAATTCCAGGGAATTCGAGAGGAACGCTCTATCTGTTACATAACGTAGATACTTTCTTGACAAGGAGAGGCTCAAGTTAGTACACTGGTCGCTGTGAGTCGTGGGCGTCGGGACGGTCCGGCCCCGCCAAAGAAGGAGCATCATGGCTAAGGCAGTCGGCATCGACCTGGGAACGACCAACTCGGTCGTCAGCGTGCTGGAGGCGGGCGAGCCCGTCGTCATCCCCAACGCGGAGGGCGGTCGCACCACGCCGTCGGTGGTGGGCTTCTCCAAGACCGGCGAGGTGCTGGTCGGCGAAGTCGCCAAGCGTCAGGCGATCACCAATCCCGAGCGCACCATTCGCTCGGTCAAGCGTCACATGGGCGAGAACTGGACCGTCGACATCGACGGCACGAAGTACACCGCCCAGGAGATCTCGGCGCGCATCCTCCAAAAGCTCAAGCGCGACGCCGAGGCCTACCTCGGCGACACCGTCACCCAGGCCGTCATCACCGTGCCGGCCTACTTCAACGACGCCCAGCGCACGGCCACCAAAGAGGCCGGCCAGATCGCGGGCCTCGAGGTGCTGCGCATCGTCAACGAGCCCACCGCGGCCGCCCTCGCCTACGGCCTCGACAAGGGCCCGGCCGAGCAGACGGTCCTCGTCTTTGACCTCGGCGGCGGCACCTTCGACGTGTCGGTCCTCGAGATCGCCGACGGCGTCTTTGAGGTGAAGTCCACGCACGGCGACACCCACCTGGGTGGCGACGACTGGGACGACGCCGTGATGCAGTGGCTGATTAAGACCTTCAAGGACACCGAGGGCGTCGACCTGGCGAACGACAAGATGGCCGTCCAACGTCTGAAGGAGGCCGCGGAGAAGGCGAAGATCGAGCTCTCGAGCGTCCAGGAGACGACGGTCAACCTGCCCTTCATCACCGCGACCGCCGAGGGCCCCAAGCACCTGGACCTGAAGCTCAGCCGCGCGAAGTTCAACGAGCTGACCGCCGACCTCGTCGAGCGCTGCCGCAAGCCCTTCGACCAGGCGATCAAGGACGCCGGGCTGACGCTCGACAAGATCGACCACGTCATCCTCGTCGGCGGCTCGACGCGCATCCCCGCGGTCCAAGAGCTCGTCACCCGCGTGACCGGCAAGGAGCCCAACAAGGGCGTCAACCCTGACGAGGTCGTCGCCGTCGGCGCGGCCGTGCAGGCCGGCGTCTTGAAGGGCGACGTGAAGGACATCCTCCTGCTCGACGTGACCCCGCTGTCGCTGGGCATCGAGACCAAGGGCGGCGTGATGACCAAGATCATCGAGCGCAACACGACGATCCCGACCAAGAAGTCCCAGATCTTCACGACGGCCGACGACAACCAGCCGAGCGTCGAGGTGCACGTCCTCCAGGGCGAGCGCGAAATGGCCTCCTACAACCAGACTCTGGGCAAGTTCCAGCTGGTCGGGATCCCGCCC
>DATIVP010000250.1:0-5619 GCA_035465755.1 Acidimicrobiales bacterium
CCTGCACGTGCTCGTGAACAACGCGGGCATCCTGCGCGACCGGGTCCTCGTGAACCTCTCGGAGTCCGACTGGGACTCGGTGATCAACGTGCACCTAAAGGGCCACTTCGTCCCGACGCGCCACGCCGCCGCCTACTGGCGAGAGCAGGCCAAGGCTGGCAAGGAGGTCAAGGCCTCGGTGATCAACACGTCCTCGACGTCGGGCCTGCTCGGCAACGTCGGCCAGTCCAACTACGGCGCGGCCAAGGCGGGCATCGCCGCCTTCACCGTCATCGTCGCCGAAGAGCTCGGGCGCTACGGCGTGCGCGTGAACGCAATCGCCCCGGCCGCGCGCACCCGCATGACCGAGTCCACGCCGGGCCTGTCGGACTACGTGGTCAAGCCCGCCGACGCGGCGGTCTTTGACGTGTGGGACCCCGCCAACATCTCACCCCTCGTCGCCACGCTCGCGATGCAGGACTGCGCCGCGACGGGTCAGGTCTACTTCGTCCAGGGCGGCACCGTGCGACTGTTCCAGAACTGGACCATGACGACGACGCTGGAGAAGAACGACCGTTGGAGCGTCGCCGAGCTCGCCGAGCGCCTGCCGACACTGGGAGGGTGAGCGGGCGCCACGTCGACCGCGAGGACCCCGAGGGGCTGCTCAGCGCCACGACGGACCCGGCCGGCGTCGCCTTCAATCCCCTCGGCGGGGAAGCGGGCAGCGACCTCAACTGGTTCCTCCTGCTGCGCGAACGCGTCCAGAGCCGGGCCGCGACGTCCTCGCGACACGCGTGGTGGGTGCTCTGGGCGCTGCTCGCCGGACTGCTGGCGCTCAACTTCACGTTCACCGTCTTCATCGTGGCCCTGCCCGAGGTCGCCGGTCAGCTGCACACGTCGGTGAACGTGCTCACCTGGACGATGATCGGTCCGCTGCTCGCCTACGGACTGGCCGCGCCGATCCTCGGCAAGGTCGGCGACCTGTGGGGGCACCGACGGCTCTACCTCGCGGGCCTGGCGAGCGCGATCCTCACGGCGGCCCTCACCGCCCTCGCGACCAACGCCGGCTGGCTGCTCGCCGCGCGCACCCTCGACGGCGTCCAGGGCGCGGCGACCGGGACCGCCTCGGGGGCGTTGATCTCGCTGGTCTTCTCGCCCGAGACGCGCGTGAAGGCCATGGGCTGGTGGTCGCTGATCGGCGCGGGGGGTCCGGTGATCGGCGTGTCGCTCGGCTCGCCGATCATCGCGACCTTCGGCTGGCGGGCCCTGTTCTGGGTCCAGATGGTCCTGATCGTGCTCGCGCTCGGCGTGGTCTGGTTCGTCCTGCCGCGACACGAGGGCGCGCCGGTCGCCGACGCGCGCGGCGCGTTTCGCTCGATGGACTGGCTGGGCAGCTGGGCCCTCTCGGGCAGCATCTTGAGCCTGATGCTCGGTCTCTCGCTCGCCCCCACCTGGGGTTGGGCGAGCGCGACCATCCTCGCCCTGGGCGCGGGGGCGATCGCGTTTCTCGCCGTCTTCATCTACCGGCTCAATCACGCGGCCCACCCGCTGATCCCGCCGCACTACTTTCGCCGGCGCAACTTCGTGATGCCGATGCTGTTGCGCGGATGCGCGACGTTCGCCTACTTCGGCGGGTTCTTCCTCTTCCCCCTTCTCATGGAGCGCGGATATGGCTACTCGATCGCGCGCGTCGGCGCGATCGCCGTGGCGCGTCCCATCGTCTTCGCCGTCAGCTCGCCCATCGCCGGCTACGTGGCGATGCGCATCGGCGAGCGGGTGAGCGCGATCGCCGGGGCGATCTTCTTGGCCGCGTCTCTCACGATCTTCTCGCTGCTCGCCCCGGGATCGGGGGCGCTCGAGGTGGTGATCGCCCTCGCGCTCTCGGGACTGGGCATGGGGGTCGCCATGCCCTCGTCGAGCTCGGTGATGGCCAACGAGGTGCGCGCCAGCGAGTTCGGCGTGATGTCGGCCGCCCAGATGCTCTCGGTCCAGGTCGGCGAGGTCGCCGGCATCGAGATCCTCGAGACCGTCCAGCAGGCGCTCGTGCGCCGCCACCACCTCAGCGGCGCCGCCCCCGGGGCCGACCTGCTCGCCACGTTCCGCCTGCCCTTCGCCATCGGCGCGGCGGTCGCCGGCGCGGGCGTCGTGTCGGCGCTCTTCGTGCGCGACGTGCCGCGACCGAACCGGACGAGGAGCGCCGACCGGTAAAGTCTCTTGCATGACTACGCCTCTTCTGCCCGGCGCCGAGCCGTTCTCGCACTCGGGGGGCGCCCACGGGGTGCTCGTCCTGCACGGTTTCACCGGTAGCCCGGCCTCGATGCGCCCCCTGGCCGAGGCGCTCGCCGCGGCCGGCTACAGCGTCGAGCTGCCCCGCCTGCCCGGGCACGGCACGTCGGTCGCGGACATGAAGACGACCGGTTGGTCCGACTGGACGGCCGCGGCGCTCGCGGCCTACGACGACCTGGCCGCGCGCAGTGAGTCCGTCGCCGTCGTGGGACTGTCTATGGGCGGGGGCCTCACGGCCCACGTCGCCCAGCACCGCGAGGTGGCGGCCTGCGTCTACATCAACCCGCTGGTCAAGCCGGTCGACGCCGAGCTCTACCGCGGCCTCGAGGAGCTGCTGGCCGCCGGCGTCGAGGAGTTCGAGTCGATCGGTGAGGACATCAAGAAAGAGGGCGTCTCCGAGGCGGCCTACCCGGCGACGCCGCTCGTGTGCGCGAAGAGCCTCTTCGACGGCGTGGTCGAGCTGCACGAGAACCTGTCGCGCATCAGCGCGCCGGGACTGCTGCTCCAGAGCCGCGAGGACCACGTCGTCACCGCCGACAACGGCGACGCGTTGCTCGAGCGGGTCTCGGGCCCGCTCGAGCGCATCTGGCTCGAGGACTCCTATCACGTCGCCACCCTCGACAACGACCGCCCCCTGGTCGAGTCGGCCACGGTCTCGTTCCTCGCGCGGACCCTCGCGTGACGAATCCGCTCACCCGCGACGAGGTCGCCCACGTCGCGCGCCTGGCCCGCCTGCGGCTCTCCGAGGACGAGCTCGAGCGCTTCACCGCCCAGCTCGGCCAGGTCCTCGAGCACGCGGCCGATATGAACGAGCTCGATCTTGAGGGCGTGGAGCCGACGGCGCACCCCTTCGGACTGATCAACGTGGTGCGCGCCGACCTGGTGCGCGACAGCCTCGATCGCGACGAGGTCCTCGCCATGGCCCCCGACGCCGAGGACGGCCGCTTCGCGGTGCCGCGCATCATGGGCGACGCGCCGTGAGCGCGAAGTCCGTCGCCGCGCGCGTGCGCGCCGGCGAGTCAAGCGCGGTCGCCGAGCTCGAGAACTCGCTCGCGGCGATCGAGTCGCGCAACGCCGAGCTCAACGTCTTCTTGCACGTCGACGACGAAGGCGCCTATCGCGCGGCCCGGCGCGTCGACGCCGACGTCGCCGCCGGCCGCGACCCCGGCCCGCTCGCTGGCGTTCCCGTCGCCCTGAAGGACAACCTCTGCACCCGCGGGGTGCCCACGACGTGCTCGAGTCGCATCCTCGAGGGCTGGCGCCCGCCCTACAGCGCCACCGTGGTGGACCGCCTGCTCGCGGCCGGCGCGGTGCCGGTGGGAAAGACGAACCTGGATGAGTTCGCGATGGGTTCCTCCACTGAGACCTCGGCCTTTGGCACGACGCGCAACCCGCTCGATCCCTCGCGCGTGCCCGGGGGGTCCTCGGGCGGCTCGGCGGCCGCGGTCGCGGCCGACATGACGCCGATCGCCCTGGGTAGCGACACCGGGGGATCGATCCGCCAGCCCGCGGCGCTCTGTGGCATCGTGGGCGTGAAGCCGACCTACGGACTGGTCTCGCGCTACGGCCTGATCGCCTTTGCCAGCTCGCTCGACCAGATCGGGCCCTTCGCGCGAACTGTCGCCGACGCGGCCCTCGTGCTCGAGGTGATCGGCGGGCACGACGCCCTGGATTCAACGTCGCTGCCCGAGCCGGCGCCGCGCCTGCTCGAGCACTTAGACGACGGCGTGGCCGGGCGCCGCGTCGGCCTCGTGCGCGAGCTCCTCGAAGGGGCTGACGCGGAGATCGTCGCGGCGGTGAACGCCGCGGCCGAGCGGCTCGCGGCCGGCGGCGCCACCATCACGGAGATCTCGATCCCCGAACTGCACCTGGGGCTCTCGGCCTACTACCTGATCGCCCCGGCGGAGGCGTCGAGCAACCTGGCGAGATACGACGGGGTGCGATACGGACTTCGCGTCGACGCCGAGGACGTGACGTCGATGAACGAGGTGACGCGCAGCGCGGGATTTGGCGACGAGGTCAAGCGGCGCATCATGCTCGGCACCTACGCGCTCTCGGCCGGTTACTACGACGCCTACTACGGCCAGGCGTTGAAGGTTCGCACCCGCATGATCGAGGCCTTCCGGCGCGCCTACGCGGACTGTGACCTGCTGCTCGGGGCGACGACCCCCTCGGTCGCCTTCGAGATCGGCGCCAAGGCCCAGGACCCGATGGCGATGTACCTCTCGGACGTTTTCACCATCCCGACGAACCTGGCCGGCGAGGCCGCGATCTCCGTGCCCTTCGGACACGGCGAGTCGGGACTTCCCATCGGGGTCCAACTGCTCGGTCCCGGACGCAGCGAAGCTGGCTTGTTCGCCGCGGCGGCCGTTCTGGAGGCGTCGTGACGTTGCCCGAGGGATGGGAGATGGTGGTGGGCCTCGAGGTCCACACTGAGCTGTTGACGGCGACCAAGATGTTCTGCGGGTGCGCGAACCACTTTGGCTCGAGCCCCAACACCAACGTCTGCCCGGTCTGTTTGGGCTTGCCCGGTTCCTTGCCGGTTCTGAACGAACGCGCGGTCGAGCTCGCGATGGCGATCGGCGTCGCGCTGCACTGTGAAATCGCGCCGTCGACGTTTCACCGGAAGAACTACTTCTACCCCGACATGCCCAAGGACTTCCAGATCTCCCAGTACGACCTGCCGATCAACTCGGGCGGCTACGTGGACCTGCCCGACGGCTCGCGCGTGGGCATCGAGCGTGCGCACCTTGAAGAAGACACCGGCAAGTCCACGCACCTGGGATCCTCGGGCCGTCTCCACGGGGCGGACCGCTCGCTGGTCGACTACAACCGCTCGGGCGTGCCGCTCGTGGAGATCGTCTCGGCGCCGGACATCCGCTCCTCGGCCCAGGCGCGCGCCTACGCGAGCGAGCTGCGCGGGATCCTGATCGCGACGGGTGCCTCGGACGGGCGCATGGAGGAGGGCTCGATGCGCATCGACGCCAACGTCTCGGTGCGCCGGAGTGGCGAGGCCTTCGGCACGCGCTGTGAGATCAAGAACTTGAATTCACTGCGTTCTCTGCAGCGCGCGATCGACTACGAGGCCGCCCGCCAGATCGAGCTGATCGAAGACGGCGGCGTGGTGCGCCAAGAGACGCGCCACTGGGACGAGACCCGCGGCGAGACCTCGACGATGCGCGTGAAGGAAGAGGCCGAGGACTACCGCTACTTCCGCGAGCCCGACCTCGTGGACCTGGCCCCGAGCGACGAGTGGCAGGCGCGCGTGCGCGCGAGCCTTCCCCCGATGCCCGCCGAGCGGCGCCGCGATTTGGCGGCGCGCCTCAGCTCAGCGAGCGACGCCCAGCTCGAGAC